>JAYVKQ010000023.1:0-3571 GCA_043768285.1 Saprospiraceae bacterium
ATTAGAGCGGCAAAAAATAGCATCACCATAACCCCTGCCATGATTTTGATACCCCGCCGTGCCGACATTTGAAACGCTTGCAAACGCGAATAAGTACCCGGAAACAAGAGACTGCGCCCCATTGTGATACCCGCCGCCGTACCAATCACAATAGCGGATATTTCAAGCGTGCCGTGCATCCATATGGTCAAATTGGCTTCTTGCAATAGGTTATTTTGTGCAAAAAATTGTAAAAAACAGCCTACCATAATACCATTATACATCATCATCGCCACCGAACCAATACCTGCGAATATGCCGAAAATGAAGTACATCAAAGTAACGCGCATATTGTTTTCCATAATACCAAATGTCATATCGAAGCGTCCTGATTCTTTATAAACCTTCATGGGGTCGCCCGACTTGATGTTTTCTGCCGTCATGCGGACATACTCATCACCCATAATAAGTTTTGCAAATTCTGGATCTTTTACACTTGAAAAATAACCAATTGCAAATGATAACGTAAAAAAGACAATCGCCCAAAAGAACGACCACCGCGATTCGTACACGACTTGCGGTAGCTCTTCAACGAAAAAATACTTAATTTTACTGAGGGGGGACTTCTTTTGCTTGTATATGTCGCCAAATATCATTTGGGCAACTCCATTCAGATATACGCGCACCGACCGGGTCGCATAAAATGTACGCGCATACGATAAATCGTCTGTTACTTGGATAAAAACATCGTGCAGTTTATCGGGGTCTTTATCGGCGTTATTGATGGCTTGCTCAAATTCGAGCCATTTATCTTTATTTTGTTCTATAAATTGTGTTTCTTTCATAAAAGGTTGCTAATTTTGAAGCGGTTATTTTTTGCAATTTTACGCAGTTTTATTTGAAAAGATTAAAAAAATGTCTCTTTTCAAACATTATCCATTATAAACTATCCATTATCCATTAATATATGCAAACGATTGATATTACGACTACTCAGAACGTCACCATCGAATATGAATTAGCGGGATTGCGCGAGCGATTTTTTGGCTTGTTGATTGATACCTTAATTATGGGCTTTCTGTTTATGGCTTTATTTTTATTTGTCATTTCTTCAACTTTGAGCAACTCTCGATTTATTATGCAAATGGTTTCTACTTTCCCAATTTGGTTCACCATTATATATAGCTTGATGTGCGAAGCATTTTTAGATGGGCAGACTATGGGCAAACGCACACAACGCACAAAGGTAGTGCGCGTAGATGGTAAGCCTTTGAGTTTGAGCGATTTGTTATTGCGTGCCGTTTTGCTGTTGGGTGATTACATTTTTTCGGGTGGTGTGCTGGGTGCATTGTTGATTAGCACAACTGATAAAAAACAACGTTTGGGCGATATGGCGGCTGGCACAACGGTCATCAAAATTGGTACAGATAGACGCTTTCGCTTATCGGATATATTGAATATCAATACGTTAGAAAACTATACCCCTCAGTATTTGGAGGTCAAAAAACTATCAGAAGAGGATATGTTATTCATCAAATCTACTTTGGTGCGGTATCAGGAGTATCCTAATGTTGCTCATGCTGAAGCCATTGATGCCTTATTTCAACATATCTGTGAACTTTTAGAATTGCAAGTTAATCTGCCCTATACCAATATGAGGATTGAATTTTTGAAAGGTTTGATTAAGGATTATATTGTTTTGACACGGTAACAATTAGTATATAGGTTACACAGAGTTGAAATATAGAAGACACAGAGTTATATCCCCAATTTGGGTTTTCTCTGTGAAATTCTGTGTCTTCTATATTTTGACTCTGTGTAACCAATCAAATTATTTTTTCCTAAAAACATCCAACTGCTGTCCTACAAAATCAGAGGGCATAGTATCCCCCTCAGGCAAACCAACGGGTAAATATGCGTCATCGTGCGGATAATGTACGGTTTTGAAAAGATAGTCCCATACACTTAGGGTGATGCCATAATTCATTCCAAATGGGTGTGTTTTCGGAAATTTCTTAGCATGATGCCACAAGTGCATTTGAGGACCATTTATGATGTATTTTAATTTTCCCAATGGCATATACAAATTAGCATGACCTAATTGACCAATAACAAAAGTGAACATATGGACGATGAAAAAATCCGAAATACCAAAACCCATCATCGCCAACGGTATATATTCAATCGTGCGGTAAAAAATCTGTTCCATAAAATGATAGCGCATCAAAGCTCCGTAGCCCATTTCCTCGGTGCTGTGATGTACGCGGTGAAAATGCCAAAAGAAAGGGTATCGGTGATACATTCGATGGATATTGTACTGCATAAAATCACGCACCACAAATATAATCACCAATTGTACCCAACCAGGCAAACCGCCTAACTGAATTGCCACCAAATTTTTGATGCCAAAAACAGCTAACACATCTTTGAAAAGTTGTACAAAAACATCCGATAAGGCATTGTACAAAACCAATGAAAATAGAAAATAATTCCAGAAAATATAGAATGTATCAAGCCAAAAATCGTGGCGTAAGGCAGGTTGGTCTTTACGCCACGGGAAAATTTTTTCTAAAAAAAATATCACTACCGATGTACCAATCACCCAATAAAAATAGTTTTGCCACGAGGGATTGAGCATTTGGTTGAATAAAAATGCAGCATAATTCTGATAGCTATTGGCGATTAAATCAAGGTAGTTATGCATGTTTTTTATAGTATAAATTATTGAAAATCAATATTTCCATTCTCCATTAAGTAGATGTTCGATAATAGATGTACGATGTACGACTTGTAATATATTCATTATCAGTGTACTATGAAAAATAAAATTGTCGGTTATTTACATCTACCTACTTATTTCTACTTTGGCACTTTATGAAAACTAAGATTTATGTTTCATGCTCGGCAGGACGTGAGGCTGTTTTTGATTTTCTTTTTCTAAAAAATTTTCAATTTTTTAGAAAAAGAAAATCAAAAACCTTCTTGGATTTTTTAAAATAATTAGAGTGCCAAAGTAGAATTATTCCTCTTGTTCAAAATACACCTTATAATAAGGTTTTCCTTTTTCTTCATCGTAGCCACGTTCAATCAAATCTTGGCGACCATTGATAGTGATGACAAAATTTTCATCGAGTTTAATTATATTTTTAAACGCCTTGTTTGCTTTTCGCAACGCTTGTTTGCTAATATCAAATTGTTCGGCTAAGGGGATTGCCGTTTCCTGCACATAATCTTCTTTGTAGGTCATAAAAGCCTCTTGTTGCTCGGCTTCGGCAAATACTTTTTTTGTAAAATCTTCTATTTCAAAATTATCATTTTCTTTGAAATAATAAGAGGAGCGATTGAGCAAATCTATGGTCTCTGCCTTGTTCAAACCAAACTTAGACGCGGCTTTTTCTTTAATAAAATCAGTCGCTATTTCGACGTAGTGTTTTGTGTTAAAATAATGGTCTTCAATGGGTTTTACTTGCAAAAAATTATCCATCCATACTGAGGGGGTGTCTTTTTTACTCACCGTATCAATCGCCATCACGCGATAACCTTCCCCTTCATCCACGCCAAATATCAAGGCTGCCAATGCCAATTTGCCTGT
>JAYVKQ010000024.1:0-6400 GCA_043768285.1 Saprospiraceae bacterium
CCAAAATCGCTACCCGTTTTGGACGAAGCGACAACGGCTGAATTTTTGAAAAAAGATGACCCTATCAATGGTATGCGCTTTTTTAGACAGGATACAAGAGCAGATGCTAACGGAAAAAGCAAAAGTAGCGAACCTATTTTCCGTGATATAACACAACAAGCGGGTCTGCAAAGTTCGGCATTGTCCTACGGTTTGGGCGCAGCTATGGCAGATTTTAATGGCGATGGGTGGACGGATATGTATATTTCAAACGACTATACAATTCCCGACTTTCTCTATATAAACAACAAAAAAGGCGGTTTTATTAATAAAATTGGTGAAAGTGTAGGGCATACCTCCCAGTTTTCGATGGGCAGCGATGCGGCAGATATTAATAATGATGCCCTCGTAGATATGTTCACGTTGGATATGCTACCCGAAGACAATAAGCGGCAAAAACTATTAATGGCGCCCGACAATTATGAAAAATTTGATTTTAATGTGAAAGTGGGTTTTGGGCAGCAATATATGCGCAATATGCTGCATATCAACCAAGGCATGGTCAATAATGAATTGACTTTTTCGGAAGTGGGTCAATTGGCGGGCATTTCTAACACCGATTGGTCGTGGTCAGCTTTATTTGCGGATTATGACAACGATGGTTGGAAAGATTTGTATATCACCAATGGCTATTTAAGAGACTATACCAATTTAGATTTTTTAAAATATATGAATGATTATATGCAGAGCAACCGCAATATCCAACGCCAAAACGTCTTGGAATTGGTGCAAAAAATCCCTGCGTCTAATCTCACAAATTATATGTTTAAAAATAAAGCCGCCCCCCCAGCCCCCAAAGGGGGTGATGAGCGTATAGGGAGGCAAAACTCCCCCTCTGGGGGCTGGGGGGGCTTTCAACGCCTCGGTTGGGGAACAGCCAAACCCTCGAATAGTAACGGGGCTGCCTATGCCGATTTAGACAATGACGGCGATTTAGATTTAATCGTCAATAATATCAATAATCCCGCTTTTATCTATCAAAATGAAGCGAATACGCTTGTAAGAAATCATTTTTTAAAAATAAAACTACAAGGAGATAGGTTAAATAAATTAGGATTAGGGGCAAAAATAACACTCTACAATACTCCCTCTGGGGGCAAGGGGACTGGTAAAATGCAGTATTTGGAGCAAATGCCGACACGCGGGTATCAATCCAGCGTCTCCCCTATTTTGCATTTTGGTTTAGGTCAAAATAGTACGATTGATAGTTTGAAAATAACGTGGCAAAGTGGCAAACAGGAGATTTTAAAAAGTATAACAGGCGATAAATTGATAGTACTTGAAGAAAAAAATGCTATAAATATTACCCAAAATGCTCAAAATACTGAGGGGGGGTACTTTAATGAAATCATCTCGCCAATAGTATTTGACAATCCTAAAAATACAATCAATGATTTTAAAAGACAACCATTATTGACCAATCCGCTTTCGCAAGTAAGTCCGTGTATGGCAAAAGGTGATATTAATAATGATGGTTTGGAAGATGTATATGTGGGTGGATTGAATGATTTGGATGGCAGGTTTTTTATTCAAAATAAAAATGGCACATTCAAAAGTCAAGGGTTTGGCGATTTCCCAGGTTTTACATCTTCAACGGTGGGCGGTAGTGGCGAACAATCAGACGCAGCATTTTTTGATGCCAATGGTGATGGTTTTTTAGATTTATATGTGTGTCATGGCGGATATGGATTAGCCAATACTTTTCAAGATTGCTTATATCTTAACAATGGGCAAGGCTATTTTGGTGAAAAACTTGCCAATGGTTTACCGCAAAATTCGACGAGCAAAAGTTGCGTTAGGGTAACGGATATTAATGGTGATGGCAAACCCGATTTGTTTGTTGGTGGTCGTGTGGTGGCAGGGCGTTATCCAGAAGCCCCCCTCAGTAGTTTGCTCATAAATGATGGCAAAGGAAATTTTTCAGACCAAACAGCTACACTGGCTCCCGCTTTACAAAAAATAGGTATGATAACTGATGCCGCTTGGATTGATTTGAATAATGATAAAAAACCAGAACTAATAGTCGTAGGCGAGTTTATGCCTATAACCGTTTTTGGCTTACAAAATGGCACATTTCAAGACGTTACAAGCACTTATTTTGATAAAAAATACAGTGGACTATGGCAAAAAATCTTGTTAGAAGATATAAACAACGATGGTAAAGCGGATTTGATAGTCGGTAATATGGGTTTAAATACGCAGTTAAAAGCAAGTGATAAAGAACCCGCCGAACTCTATTTCAAGGACTTTGACGATAATGGGTCTATTGACCCTATCCTCTGTTTCTATAATCAAGGGAAAAGTTACCCCTATATCACCCGCGATGAATTGTTAGACCAAATGAGCATTATGCGGGCGCGTTTTCCAGATTATAAAAGCTATGCAGAAGCCTCGCTGAATACCGTTTTCACAAAAGATGAATTGAAGGGCGCAACCCGCTTGGAAGCTAACACTTTAAAAACAAGTCTTTTTATATTCAATGGTCAAAAATTTGAAGAAAAGCCTTTGCCCATAGAAGTGCAATCCTCCCCCATTTTTGCTATCAATACCCTTGATTTTGATAAAGACGGTAAAAAAGACCTCATTTTTGCGGGCAATATGACCAAATCGCGCTTAAAATTTGGCAAATACGATGCGAATTACGGCTTGCTACTGAGGGGGGATGGTCAAGGTAATTTTTCAACAGTACCACAAGCCGAAGCGGGATTTAGACTAAAAGGCGATGTGCGGAGTGTTTTAAATGTGAACAATATGGTCTTATTTGGGGTAAATCAACAAGGTGTGAAAGCGTATAAAATGAAATAAATTTTGCTTCATATTATTATCCGTGCCACAGCTTCGAGCCTGTACGTTATACACATCTTTCAGATACATTATGTCACTACGTGACTATCGAAAAAGTGGAATAATGGTACAATTATAAACATTTTGACCCAATCGGGTCATTAGATTTGTATAGGTCACAATGACCCGATAGGGTCAAAATGTTTATAATAGTACCCCTTTTGCCATTTCTTCTTGAAACGTAGTTTCAAAATGTGACTTGTGTGTAACCCACAGACTTCGAATGGTGTGGCACAGATAGTTTCACAAGTCATTTCAATATGAAAAAAGGACTATTATTATTACTATTATCAATATACATATTTAGCTGCAAACAAACCAATACTACCCCCCCAACGGTAAACAGCACCGACATCACAAAGGTGCTAAATGCTATGACCGATGTAATGGTACATGACATCACGAACCCACCATTGGCAGCCCGTTTTTTTTCCTATACTTGCTTGGCAGGATATGAAGTGATGGCTCAAAATGATACGACTTTGCGCCCTATGCACGGCGTGATAAATGACTATCCGATTATCGAAAAACCGCATATTGATGGCACTATTTCCTACCCATTATCAGCTATTTTAGCCATGCTTGAAACGGCTAAAAAGATGCAGCCCTCGGGTAGTACATTATTAGAGGATTTTGAGAAAAAATATATTGATTCGTGCCAAAATAACGGCTTTTCTAAGCAAATTATTGACAATTCGTTGCAATATGCGCAAGCTATTAGCAAGCAAATATTGGCATATGCCAAAGCAGATAAGTACAACCGCATCAGCAATTTTCCGCGCTATACTCCTCTAAATACTGAGGGGTCTTGGTATCCAACGCCACCCGCGTATATGCCGCCCGTTGAACCCTATTTTAATACCATTCGCCCATTCACATTGGATAGTGCGACACAGTTTAAACCCGTGCCGCCAGTTGCTTTTTCTAATAATAAAAAATCTGCATTTTACACTTTAATGCAAGAAGTATATGCTCAAAAATTGCCAGAAGCGCATCAAAATATAGCCGCTTTTTGGGATTGCAACCCTTTTGCTTTGCAGGATAATGGGCATTTATTGGTCGGTATGAAAAAAATTTCCCCGGGTGCGCATTGGATAGGAATTGCGGGTATTGCCTGTGAAAAAGCGCAGTTTAATTTTTCAAAAACATTACAAGTCTATACGGTTGTCTCAATGGGTTTGATGGATGGTTTTTTGTGTTGCTGGGATGAAAAATACCGCAGCAACCGCATCCGTCCCGAAACGGCTATCCGCAAATATATTGACCCGAACTGGCGACCTTTCCTGCAAACACCACCTTTTCCCGAATATTTAAGTGGACACTCAACCATTTCTGCGACATCTGCAACCATTTTAACCGCATTTTTCGGTGAAAACTTCGCTTATGACGACACCGTTGAGGAGCGTTTTGGCTTACCCAAAAGGTCTTTCTCCTCTTTCAAACAAGCGGCAGAGGAAGCGGGTATATCTCGATTGTATGGTGGAATTCATTTTATGGATGCCATCACTAATGGTCAAAAACAAGGGGAGTTGGTGGGGGAAAATGTCGTTAGAAAGGTTTTGTTGCGCGATATTCAATGATATTCAAAAATTTCATACCCCCTCAGTATTTTTACTAAAAATGCGAATAGTGGGTAAAAAAAAGCCTCGTTAGAGGTGTAATATGGGTAATAAAGCCAATACGAGAACCCATAAAGGGGCGTAGCCCTGTAATATAAAACCGATTTCAGGGCTACGCCCCTTCCGAATACTGAGGGGGTATGAAATTTTACCCATATTACACCTCTAACGAGGCTTTTTAACCCATTATTCGCATAAAAAATTAATGAACACTGTACTCATTTGGGTTGTTAGTTAACTTAAATTTGGAATATAATGACTAAACACCCTCTTTAGGGCGTGTTTAGTTAAGTTACTATATTAATACAATTATTTCACTAAAAATATCTACAATTCATGTCTATTGAGAAAATAAAAGCATCGGCTGAACGCTATCAAAAAGCGATTGATAATATCAATACTAAACGCCAACTCTGGAATACCACAACAGAGCAATTCATTTTTGATACATTGGTATCCATTAAAAATGAAGTAAAATTGGATTGGGCGGTGCGCAAAGTAGAGCGTATGCGCAATCTGGAAAGTGTGGAACTTTCTTTCAATGATACCATGAGTGGTATCTCCGAAGGAGGTGTCGCTTTGATGAAAACCTATAAAAAAATGGGCGGCAAATTGATTTTTACGCAATCATATAGTGGCGAGGTTTTGGTCTTGTGCGTACTCCCGTTTATTCAAGAACTGACCCCGCCTGCCCAACCTGAATTGTTGGATAGAGCTGACCCAGATGATATTGACGCAACTTTTATCACAAAACATATTCCTACATTTATAGAAAAATTAGCCAAATGGGAAGGATCGGATGAGCAACATCGAAGTGCGCCTATTGGGTTTAATAGAAGAACAGAGGCGGAAGAAACTAAATAATTGTGGCTGAAAAGAACGAGCGGTTTAGGAAACTGAAATATTTTTTTTGAAAAAAAATATTTCAGTTTCCTAAACCACCGCATCTTTATTCCTGACGAATAATCTCCTTTCTCAAGCTCCACACATACAAATCCTCCACTTTTTGCCGCGCCCACGGGGTTCTGCGCAAAAAAGTCAAACTGGATTTGATACTTGGGTCATGAGTAAAACACCTAATCGGAATGCGCTCGGCTAAATCTTCCCAACCATAATGCGTGACCAAATCTTCCATGATTTTAGCCAACGTGATGCCTTCGAGTGGATTGTTTGGATTAATTTCTTTCATGATTTCTCAATTATTTAACAAAGTTAAACGATATTAGGCAATAGAAAAATTTTGCAAAAAGAAATATCCCATTAACTTTGAGGAATTCATTTTTAAAAAATAAGACTTATGGAAAACAAACGCCGCACTTTCCTAAAATCTACTGCATTGGGTTTTGCAGGATTGAGCTTACCCTCGTTTTCAAACAAACCTAACCAACCTATTGCTAATGATAATAGCCGTATCAAATTGAGCATATCGAGCTATTCGTATTGGCATTTTAAGAAAGACAAATATCCCTTAGAAAAAGTGATTGATAGTGCTGCAAAGCTGGGCGTAGAAGGCATTGATATACTGCATCGCCAAATGGAAAGCGAGGACAATGCCTATATTCAAAAACTCAAAAAGCACGCTTTTGTCAATGGCATTGCTTTGACTTGTCTGTCTATTCATCAAGGCTTCGTCACGCCCGATAAGGAGGAATTGAAAAAGCACGTTGACCATACCAAAAAATGTATCGAGTTGGCGGCAAAAATGGGTATCCCTTGTATGCGCTTGAACACAGGGCGTTGGAATACCATCAAATCCTTCGATGAATTGATGAAAAATCGCGGTATTGAACCCATTTTGCAAGGATATACCGAAGATGATGGCTATAAATGGTGCATAGACGGCATTCAACAATGTCTTGCAACAGCAGAGCAAAATGGCGTTTTACTTGCTCTCGAAA
>JAYVKQ010000025.1:0-4892 GCA_043768285.1 Saprospiraceae bacterium
CCAAAATCCTTTGAACACTAATGATTATCCATTCTAAATTGAAAAAATATCTGACCGATGAAAAAATACGCCGCAAGTCTAATTATCGTTTTTACCACCTTAATATCCGTAATCGCCCAACCCACGATTGATTGGCAACGCTCATTCGGGGGCGTGCGTATGGATAAAATCAATGCCGTTATTCGCACAGCCGATAATGGCTATTTGCTCGTTGGGCAAACCGCTTCTATCGGTACGCAAGGCAGATTTGACACGATGCAAGCTGCGGTTATACGCTTAAATACTGAGGGGGGTATCGTTTGGCAACGCAACTACGGCGGCACAGGGATTGATATAGCGCATCATGCCGTACAACTCGCTAACGGTAGCTTTGCGATAATAGGTGAAAGTACGTCACGCGATGTGGTCAAAAATCAAGGCGGTACAGATGGTTGGCTATTCACGATAGAAGCGGGTGGCGTATTGATACGCCAAAACACATTCGGAGGCACAGGTGATGAACGATTTAAACACATTGCTATTAAACGGGATTCGATATATGTAGTGGGTTATTCGAGTTCAAAAGATGTGGATTTAATCAATGCCCAAGCGAAAGGAGGGCGAGATGTGTTAGCCGTGCGTTTTACAATTAATGAACTATTGCCAGTAGGGGCAAGGCTTTATGGTGGTGCGGGGAATGATGAAGCGGTTTCTTTATTTGCAGGCTCTCCTACCGATACGACGTTTGTTATTGCCGCAAGTACAACTTCTAATAATGGTGATGTGAGTGGCAATCATGGGGCATCGGATATATGGGTTTTTGAAGCGAATAGCATTAATGGGGCTATCCGTTGGCAACGCTGTTTGGGCGGCAAAAATGATGATTTTGCAGCCGATATGGTCGCCAATACTGAGGGGTATCTCTTGGCAGGAACGACGGCTTCAAATGACGGCGATGTGAGAGGCTTGAAAGGAAATTCTGATATATGGGCAGTTCAAATAAATGCAACAGGCACATTATTAAGACAAAATACCATTGGTGGCTTGCAAAAAGATGTAGCAGCAGCGATTGTTGCTGATACGGTGGATAAGACCTACGTTATCTTAGGCGCAACCGAATCGAGCAATGGCTATGTATTGAGCCAACATGGGAAAGCGGACTGGTCATTATCCAAATTTGATGCAGCCTTACGTTTAAAATGGCATAAATGCTTGGGTGGTTCGCAAATAGACGAAGGCTGTGATATAGTATTGGCGCGAGATGGCGGCTTATTGGCAGTAGGTGGTGCGACTTCCACCGATGGCAATGTGATGAACGGCGAAACCAACGGCAACGGCTGGGTTACGAAATTGAATAGAAAAAACCTCTCTTTTTATGATGATAGGCAGATGATAATTAAATTCAAACAAGGCTTCTCTGCGGATAGTGCTTTGTTTTATCAACGCTTTTATAAGGCAAAACAAGTCAATAATCGTGAAACAGACTTGACTTGTGCGGGTTTGATGCAACTTTGGCAAGTGGATACTTTCCCCGTGATTTTGCCCAATGGCGATACTTTAAA
Organism: Saprospiraceae bacterium; assembly: GCA_043768285.1. Classification (GTDB taxonomy): domain Bacteria; phylum Bacteroidota; class Bacteroidia; order Chitinophagales; family Saprospiraceae; genus JAAFJT01. The sequence continues at coordinate 1,542 of JAYVKQ010000025.1, forward strand.
TGACATAGTTCAAATGTCCACAGTTGTATTAGGCAAGCCCGATGAAAGCAATACTGAACCCAATTACGCTTTTGCAAACGGTATCAACGTAGATTCGCTCTATAATACCCCGCGTTTTCCTATGTTACAAGTATATGGGCAAGATTCGACGTTTGTTATGCGCCCGTGTGAGCGTATTGGGCGCGATTCGGCTATCATATTGGCGGTCATTGACAGTGGTATTGACAGTATTCCAACGGGTCACGCTTTGCATCAAAAATATGTGTGGCGCAACCTAAAAGAGGGTGTACAGGGTAGCGGAACAGACTTAGACGGTAATGGTTTCAAAGGCGATAAAATAGGTTGGGACTTCGTGGATAATGATGCTTTTCCCTACGATACTCGCGGTCATGGTAGCCATGTCACGGGTATAATTGCCCAAATGTTGGAACGGCATCGGGGCGATAGCGTCAAAATTATGAACCTGCGCATATTCGATGCTTCGGGCAATAGCAGCCTTTATAGTTTGGCGCGAGCATTGACCTATGCGATATGCAACAACGCCCAAGTAGTGAATATGAGCCTATCCTACACCAACGAACCGCGTTTAGTGCCGACCAGTGTGATAAAATCATTGATTGATTTTGGTGGCACGCGCCAAAAAATGTTGGCAGTTGCCGCCGCAGGCAATGATAGTACGGATATTGACGCGGCAGTTGCTACGGAACGCTATTGCCCCGCCTATTTTAATTCCACCAATTTATTAGTGGTAGCTTCGGTCAATCCTGAGAGAAATCTATCCAATTTCAGCAATTTTGGCAAAACCAGTGTGGATGTGGCGGCTCCGGGCGATTTGGTTTTCAGCACATTGCAAAACAATAAATGGGGCTTTTTGTCAGGAACGTCTATGGCAACGCCCGTTGTATCCGCTTCGGCGGCGATGATTGGTTTGAAACGCTGTACCAATCCTTTTGATTTCAACAATATCAGAAACGCACTGCAAAATACGGTGACGGTGAGTAGTGGTTTGAGCAATATCAACAAAACAGGTTTTATTAATTTCTGTGCTGCACGACAAAGTTATCTCAGTACACTACCCGCCGCCTGTTTGGTGTCCGTCAAAGAGACCCCCTCAGTAGTTCAACGGTTTTCAGCCAAAACCAACCCTTTTTCTACGGATTTAACGGTTTTTGTGAAAAGTGGTGAAAGCGCAACGGCTCAGTTAAGTGTGTCTGATGCTTTAGGCAGAACCATTTTTATAGAAAATAGGACGATAGGCGTAGGTGAAAATATTTTATCAATAGATGCAATGGCTTGGCATGGTGGGTTGTATTTTGTTTCTTTGAAGATGGGTAGTAAGAGAGTGAGTATCAAGGTCGTGAAGATGTAAAGTATAATTTTTGTGGATTGTGCAACGGAACGCTGTTCCGTTGTGCGAAATTGCCTATAACGGAACAGCGTTCCGTTGCACTTTTTTTTCACTTTATTATAAAGAAAACTTTATCTTTGTAAATAAAAAAAAGATGAAAATACATTTAGAAAGTTTTATAGAAATCAACCCGAAAGTAATGCTTGGTAAACCAGTCATTAAGGGCACGCGCATTACCGTAGAATTGATATTAGAAAAATTGGCTGCGGGAGAGAGTTTTGAACAAATCCTTGAAGCACACCCTCGATTAATTCGAGACCATATATATGCAGCACTTCATTATGCACTGAATTCTGTTAAAAATGAAGAAATTCATATATCTATTGCTGCATGAAATTAACCGCCGATGAAAATGTAGATAACCCTATTGTTGCTACTTTGAGAAATCATGACTATCAGGTTTATTATATTGCCGAAGAATTGCCGAGTATCGAAGATATAGATGTTCTTTCGATTGCTCGTATGCGTTCTGAAATTCTGATAACACAAGATAAAGATTTTGGAGAACTTGTGTATCGAGAAAACCGCCCACATAATGGTGTTGTGCTTATTCGACTATCTGGTCTGTCAGCGGATGAGAAAGCGAACCGTGTACTTAAAGTTATTCAAGATAATATGCCACATCTAAAAAATGCTTTTACGGTTATTCAAAAAGATACTATTAGAATTAAACCTCAGAAGTTTATATAAACTTTTTACTAAAAAAAGTAATAACTCCCTTAGCTTTACCGTATAAGATAAATCAAAAAATTATACGTATGCGCTACTATACCCGCTTTATTGCCCTCATTGCTTTTTGTATTTTTAATTCTTTTCAAAAATCGCCACAAAATATTGGCGCGTTACACGCTTTGATTGCACAACGCATCAAAGAAGCGGGTACACGCAATTATGCCTTATTAGAAAAAACAGTCAAGGAAGTAGAAAACCAATTTGAAACGCCTACAGATACATTAGCAAATTTATATCACCGCCTCGCGTCTGCCTATTTCAACAACGATTTGGAGTTCAAAGCCATTCCTAACTATCAGAAAGCCTTAGATATTCGCAGAAAATTGTTGCCTCCCAATGATTTTGATTTATCTAAAACATTGCAGGGCTTAGGACGCACTTTGGCGCGGGTCAGACAGGCTGAAGAAGGCGTACCATTATTAGAAGAAAATTTAAAAATAAGATATGAGATTTTTCCTGCGCAATCGGATAGTATTGCAGAAGCCCTAATGATGTGTGGTTATGGCTATATCAATATGGGCGATTATGACAAAGCAAAAGACTATTTGGGACGCGCAATATCCATATTTCAAAGTAATAAAAAAGATACAATAAGGTGGGCATATGCGTATCAATATAAAGGCGGGGCAGAAATTTTTGCCAATGAATATGATAATGCCATTAAAGATTTCACGACTGCCATAAGTTTTATGGAAAAAATTGCCGATACAGAGGGTATTAGCGAGTGTAATAATAATATTGGAGAAATTTTATTAACCAAAAAACAATACGCCCAAGCCCTACCCTATTTTGAAAAAGCGCAAAAAGCCTACCCACATAGCGAGTATTTGAACCAAATGGCTTATACCTATGCGCAACTCAAACAGTATAGCAAGGCGCATCAATTTACCAACCAAGCCCTTGATTTTGCTAATAAAAACACCAGTTTATGCTACCTCTATATACCCAATATTTATGTGACTTTGGGTGATATATACATGGGCGAAAAAAAGCCAATGGATGCCTTAACTGCCTATAATCAATCCCTACAATTGTTTTTGAATGATAGTGCCTTGATAAAAAGAGACCCCCTCAGTATTTTACCCCCTTTGGGAGGGCTTACCCGCACAGGCAGTTGCCGTCCCGATGTATTGAAAGTATTGCGGAAAAAAAGCGGAGCATTTGACTATCTTTTTGAAAAAACGAAGGATAAGCAATATTTGACCATAGCA
>JAYVKQ010000026.1:0-3868 GCA_043768285.1 Saprospiraceae bacterium
GCATTGATGGGATATGGCATTTTTTTCTTAGTGGCTATCGCATTAGTGAGTATATTCCAAGATTGGGTTATTGCCCTCCCCGTTCTATTGCTTTCTTTATTTTTTGGTTTTGGTAATCTATCATTGGCATTGTGGGCGCGTGCTAAAAAGGATATTTTACCACTTAAAATTGGATTAGTGCTTAATGGCTTGCTATTCGTTAGTGCTATTTTGACGAGCGGTTTATTGGCGGGGGCTTTTGTAGGCGTTGTAGTTTATTATATTTATAAAGGTATAGCTTCGGGACCTATTATGACATCGGATGTGGAATATATTGCACATGGGAATGTGTTGGATGCGGATATTTAAAGGATTTAGCTGTATAAATTATGCAATTATTACTCGGCACCGCCAAAGGCTTAATCGTCTTAGAAAAAAAAAGACAAAAATGGCGTATTGAGCGCGTCCATTTCGAGGGTCTGCCCGTGTCTATGGTCTATGTAGATACGCGGACGCAAACGTGGTGGGCGGGTTTGCCGCATCGCCATTGGGGGCAAAAACTGCATCGCTCAACCGACAAAGGCAACACATGGCAACAAGTCGCTACCCCCCGTTACCCTACCGATATGCATCTGAAAAATGGAAAAAATCCTACGCTCAAACTCATATGGTGCATGGTGCAAGCGGGTAACGACAAGCCCAACGACCTATGGCTTGGCACAGAACCAGGCGGCTTATTTCACTCAACAGACAACGGCGACACATGGCATTTGGTAAAAAACCTATGGCAACAACGGATAGATAGTCCCCTTTGGTTTGGTGCAGGTAAAGATGAGCCGTTTATTCATTCTGTCGTAGTTAATCCATTGAATAGTAATCATTTATATGTGGCTATCAGTTGTGCAGGGGTCTATGAAACGACTGATTATGGCGCAACTTGGCAGCCCTGTAATACGGGTTTGAAGGCAACGTATCTGCCCAATCCCGATAGCACTATTGGGCATGACCCACACCGTTTGATAGCTTGCGAGACGACCCCCTCAGTATTATGGCAACAAAATCACTGCGGTATCTTTCGTTCTATCAATGCGGCTAAAACGTGGGACGATGTGACGGACACAAACGGTATAGCCAACTATGGTTTTGCCTTAGCCATTGACCACCAAAACCCCCATCGCGCATGGGTGATACCCGCCCAAAGTGACGAATTGCGGATACCGCACGACTTGGCATTATGCGTCTGCCGTACCGATGATGCAGGGAAAACATGGCAACCCTTGCGCAAAGGTTTACCTCAAAAACATTGTTTCGATATAGTTTTTCGCCATGCGTTTGATATAGTGGGCAATACCTTAGCCTTTGGTTCGACGACGGGCAATCTATATCTTTCAGACAATGCAGGGGATAGTTGGGGGTTGATAAGTGGTAATTTGCCGAGGATTGATACGGTTTTATTTACAAAAAATTAGTATCTATTTAGGACAGCCACTAATTACACTAATTTCCACTAATTAAAAGGCATTTTTATAAAAATAATTAGTGAAAATTAGTGTAATTAGTGGCTGCCTAAGTAGTTACGAAAATTAATAATATGAAAGACATATATCCAGCCATCAAAAAAATGCTGCGCTCAAAAAAACGGTTTGCTATGGCGACTGTTATTAGTACATGGGGGTCTGCACCACGCCCTGTGGGTTCTGTGATGCTCATTGCCGAAGATGGCACTATGGCGGGTTCAGTTTCGGGCGGTTGTGTAGAAGGTGCAGTAGTGAAAAATGCCCTGAACGTATTAACAACCATGCAACCCAAACTCGTTTCGTTTGGCGTGACCGATGATGAAGCGTGGCAAGTAGGCTTGAGTTGTGGCGGGGCTATTCAAGTGTTTATCGAGCCGTATTGGGCTTTCACACATCCCAAAATGGACAAAATACTGAGGGGGTGCTTGGATACGAATAAAGGGGCTATTATTTTGACTAAATTAAACAGTGAAGCCATTGAACATCATGCAGTCTTACCCAACGACGAAACAAATGATGCCATAGATAATCAACTGAAAATAAATGCTTTACGCGCCTATAACGAGCGCAAAACACAAACGCTGGATATTGAAAATGGAGATAAATGGTTTATCCGAGTTGTGCCGCCGAAGCATCAATTAATTATTGTTGGGGCGGCGCACATTACCGTGGATTTGGTGCATTTGGCGCATTATTTCGATTTTGAGACGGTGGTGATTGACCCGCGTGGTATATTTGCAAAAAAGACGGACTTTCCTACGCCTCCCCATCATTTGCACGTAGATTGGCCCGCCGAAGTATTGCCCGATTTGACGCTCGATGCCTACACTTACGCTGTCCTACTCACTCACGACCCTAAAATTGACGACCAAGCCTTGCATATTTTACTGCAATCAAATATCGCCTATATCGGCTGTTTGGGCAGTAAAAAAACGCATGAAAAACGGGTCAAACGCTTGACCGAAGCGGGAAATAGGGAAGAGGATATTGCCAAAATTAATGCGCCAATTGGTGTAGATATTCGGGCAAAATCAGCGAAAGAAATAGCTTTAAGTATTATTGCAGAACTGGTAAAGTTTAAAAATCAATTTTTATAAACAAGGGACATACTCATGTCTTTTTTAATCACACCTTATTATCACCACCATGTCAATAATTATACTCGTTGCCGCCATTGCGTTGCTTTTAATCCTCATTACAGTCTTCAAATTGAGTGCATTTATGGCACTAACTATCACTGCATTCTCCGTTGGTTTTGCCAAACAGATGCCTTTAGATGGTATGGTCAAATCCATACAAGGCGGCATTGGTGCTACTTTGGGCGGTTTGGTTTTGGTTATGGGCTTCGGCGTTATGCTGGGCGCAATTCTCTCCGAAACAGGCGCGGCACAACAGATTTCCGATAGTTTAATCAAATTATTCGGCGTAAAACGCGCAAAATGGGCAGTTTTGATAACAGGTTTTGCCGTTGGTTTAGCCATGTTTTACAACGCTGGATTTGTCGTTTTGATACCTATGGTATTCCTCGTAGCAGCGCGTACCAATTTGCCACTCGTCTATTTGGGTGTAGCCATGGCATCATCATTATCGGTCACGCACGGTTTTTTGCCACCGCACCCAGGTCCTACGGCAATAGTCGTGATGTTTAAAGCCGATATGGGGCGCACGCTTTTGTTGGGTTTGTGTGCCGCTATTCCTGCTATGTTTCTGTCTGGTATCGTGTATTCTGAATTTATCAAAAATGTAAAAGCCAATCCGCCAGTAGGTTTGGTCGAAACACGGGTGATAGAAAGTGATAAACTGCCCAATTTTGGCGTTAGTTTATTGGTCGCACTATCGCCAGTTTTGTTGATGGCACTTGGAACAATCGCCGAACTATCACTTCCACATGATGCACCCGCGCTGAAAACGTTGAAATTTTTAGGCGACCCCTCAGTATCTATGCTCGTTGGGGTAGTAGTCGCACTCCTATTTTTAGCGGGTATAGGTAAAAAAGAATTTACAAAAAACATAGAACGCTTGATGTCAAAATGCGGCGGGGCGTTGAGTGCTTCGGCTTCAATATTCTTGATTATTGCTGCGGGTGGCGCGTTTAAACAAGTTTTGACGGACTCGGGTATCGGAAAAGATATTGCCGAATTGATGAACGGGTCAAATTTTCCACCTTTAGTGTTGGGTTGGTTGGTGGCTACTTTAGTGCGTATATCCATTGGGTCGGCTACGGTAGCGGGTCTGATGGCGGCAGGTATCGTACAGCCCCTTTTGGCAGCGAACCCTTCAGTATCGCCCGAGTTGATGGTATTGAGCATAGGCGCAGGTAGTTTGATGTGCAGCCATGTGAATGACACAGGTTTTTGGATGTTTAAAGAATA
>JAYVKQ010000027.1:0-2460 GCA_043768285.1 Saprospiraceae bacterium
CCAAAATCCGCCCCCGAATTTTGGAAACCCACCGCTCCCGCTTTTATGATGCCCGTAGAACCTCATTGGCGCAATGTGCGGACTTTTCTATTGGATTCGGCACAGCAATTTAAACCACAATTGCCTACGCATTATGATACAACGAAGGGCAGTGCGTTCTATCTACAAGTGCAACAAGTACGGGATATAGTGAATGCAAAAAATAAAAAACAACAGGCTATTGCGCAGTTTTGGGATTGCAATCCCTACGCCATCTCCCAAATCGGACATATAGAATTTGGAACTAAAAAAATATCTCCCGGTGGTCATTGGATAGGTATAGCAGGTATTGTATGTAAAAAAAAGAAAACGGCTTTGGCAAAAACCGTCCTTGTGCATACGTTATTAGCCGTGACTATGCACGATGCTTTTGTTGCGTGTTGGGATGAAAAATACCGCAGTCACCGCGTCAGACCCGAGACAGTCATCAATCAATTATTCGACCCACTGTGGCGACCCCTTTTGCAAACGCCGCCATTTCCCGAATATGTGTCGGGGCATAGTGTGGTATCATCTGCCTCGGCAACCCTACTGAGCAATATATTTGGTGATAAATGCGCTTTTACAGATAATACTGAAATAGAATTTGGATTACCCAAACGCAAATACAAGTCTTTTCAACAAGCTGCTGAAGAAGCCTGCCTATCGCGTTTTTATGGGGGTATTCATTATATGGATGCGATAGAACAAGGTAAGTGGCAAGGCAAAATGGTTGGGGAGTGGGCGGTTAAAAAGCTATCTGATTTTTTTATGATTAGATAATAAGTTGGTCACAACGTACCGTCGATTTTATGTTGTACTCCTAATATGAAATATTCAGAGCGACTTAATTCACAAAATTGTCAAAAATATGGTGAGAATGCTCCATCAAGCTGAAAGCATGACTGAGGGGGTATGGTCTATAACAGAAAAACCTCGCACGTTTTGAAACGGCGAGGTTTTTCTTGCATTAGGCTACCACTATCGTAGAATCTGAATATATCCTATCTTATATTGACCTGTTTCTTTATCTTCAATATAATAAAAGTACGTACCGTCAGGTAAATTTCTGCCATTCCAAGTACCTTTCCAGTCGTTTTTGTAGTCATTACTAATAAAGACTTTATTGCCCCACCTATTATACACTTCTAAATTATAACTGGGATATTGTTCTAATCCTTCAATCATCCAAGAGTCATTTACGCCATCTTCGTTGGGCGAAAATCCAGTGAAAACTTTTATTTTAAAGCACTCAACCAAAATTATCACAATAGCGGTATCACAACCAGAGGCATTACAAATTGTATAGGCAATACTATCTGTTCCGCAGAAACCTTGTTCAGGAGTATAGACAATATTTAAAGAACTGTCTATCACAAATGTACCACGCGTAGGGTTTGTCGTGACAGTAATAGTATTTAGGGTGTCATTAAATAAGGAATCATTCAGAATGACTTGTATGACAATCGGTTGATTTACTTTTGTTTTTACGGTATCGTCAAATATCTTGAGTTTGGGTGGAAGGATAGTTTCTTTTACATTTATGACAATATAAGTGGTATCACAAAACCCAAATTCGTCGCAAATAACAAAACAAGCGCGTCCTACCCCTTGTGCTTTGGCGGTTGTTTTATAACAAGCGGTATTGGGTATATAGGTAAACTTAACAACGCCACTATCCGCAGTACAAACATTTCTTATTATTAGGCTATCACCTATTAATTCATCTATACTTAAACAGAATGTATCTTCTGAATTGACAAACACCGTTGTATCAATAGTAAATGTAATTGGTTTGATACCCACCACAATCACAACGTTTGCCGTATCACATTTGGCGGGTACACGGTTATCGCACACTTGATAGGAGAAGGTATCAACGCCTATGAAACCCAAATCGGGTCTATACGTGAACGTTCCATTTGGATTAATTGCAACAGTACCGCCAAAAGGAGGTAAAATAGGAACTGCATTAACGACAAGTATATCCCCATTAGGGTCACTATCATTGACAAGCACATTACCCACAAAGACTGTGTTTTCAAATATTTTACCGAAATCATCATTTGCAACAGGCGGGTTATTATCAGGATTAACGATGATAATTAAAACAGCTGTATCACAAGCATTATTGGCATCACATACTTTATATGTCACCCTTACAGTACCCGTAAAATTGGTTGCAGGTGTAAAGGTATATGTACCATTTGGATTAAATATTAAAACGCCCTCTCCTGCCGAAGGATTTGAAATAGGCGTGTAGGTCAGTATACCCCCCTCAGTATCTGTATCGTTGGTTGCCACTGAACCAGATACGGGTATTTTTTCTTTAGTCGTAATGGTATCATTACCCGCCACAGGCGCATCATTGATAGGATTAACCGTAATGGTTAAAGTGGCAGTATCGCACATATTACTTGTGTCGCAAACTTGGTAATCAAT
>JAYVKQ010000028.1:0-2133 GCA_043768285.1 Saprospiraceae bacterium
CGCATATTTTAGAACACATCGAAGCACCAGAATTGTTTTTACAAAAATTTAAAGGCTTTTTTGACTATATATTCATCGAATTACCCGATTTTGAAAAAACACTACTCAATCCAATCCGTCAAGATTTGAATATGAGGTTGATACAGACGGACGATGACCATGTTGTAGAATTTGATAGGGTAGAGTTGCTACAATTGTTTGAGAAATGTAATTTAAGGATTTTAGAAGCAGAATATAAATTTGGGTTACAAAGGTATTGGTGCCAAGTAAATTGAATAGTTTTTATGGGTAAAATAGTGTAAATTTGCCTAAAATTATTCATATTTTTAAATTATCACTTTGAAATGGCATACAGAAAATTCACATTAGAAATGTTGGAAAAAGATTGTGGCTTAGTCATATCCAATGAATCAATCGAATTACCTAAAGCACCCATAACACCCAGTCAAGTTTTGTTAGATGAGTTACAACACGCTCGTAAAATACCTCATTTGAGTGAAAAAGCCCGTTCTGAATGGTTAGTCGCACCAATATTTAGAGACTTACATCGCACCAATAATTATAATTTTAATATCTATTCTGGTTATGTTCTGAATGCCGATAAAAAAAAGAAACTCAATGGCGAATGTGATTTTTTGTTTACGGGTGGTGAGTTTAATTTGTTGGAGGTGCAAATGCCTGTTTTTACAGCTGTAGAAGCAAAACGCAATGAAATAGAAGAAGGGTTGCCACAAGCAGCAGCCCAGATGTTAGGCGCGTATATTTATAATCAAAAAAAAGGTATTATATCAGAAGTTATTTATGGTGCCAGTACCAATGCTTTTGAATGGATTTTTTTAAAATTAGAAAAGGGAAAATTTTTAACCATAGATACCCAGCGATATTATCTAAGCGATGTTACTCAATTACTAAGTATATTCCAAGGAATTTTAAAGGTTAGCTTAGACAAATAACTATAAAACGCTAATGTATGAAAATCCTCTTCGTTTTTCAAGACAGTAGCAAAAGTGTCTATTTTGAAAGCCTAACGGAAGGATTTTTAAAAAAAAACGTACAAGTTGAAGCCCTGTTTTTCTGCAAAAAAGGCATACTGCAACAGCGCATAGAACAGCAAGGCATTATCTGCCACAATTATAATATACCACAATCGGGCATAGTATCAAAAGCATTTTTTAATGCGCGATACATTGTTCAATTATCAAAAAAAATAGGAGCAAACGGCATTTTTGCGCATACAGTTTACGCCAATTTTTATACAGCTTTAGCGTCTTATTTTTTGCCAAAAGTCAAGGTTGTTTGTTGTCGTCATAACGCGGATGAGTTTTATCAAACAAACAATAAAAAAGCCAAACGGTTTGATACACTTGTCAATAAAATAGCACCGCATCTGCTTGTCATTTCAGAAGCCGCAAAACGGCACGTGATAGCAGTAGAAAAAGTATCGCCCCCAAAAGTTAGTTTTCTGCCCTTAGTGTATGATTTTGACAAATATGACAGGTATGAAAGTTGTTTTGTCGAACCTAAAAAAGCGGATACTGCCTTAAGAATTGTCACCGTTTCGCGCTTGGTTGATATTAAACGCATTGAACAGTTTTTTCCTGTTATACAGTATTTTAAAGCAATAAACAAGCGGATTGAGCTGCATATTATCGGTGATGGTCCTTTTGAAAATAGTTTAAAACAGCACGTAAATGCTTTAGATATTGCTGATTTAGTCACGTTTTTGGGGCATCAAGAGAATGTAATACCGCATATTAAAGCGGCAGATATAGTAGGGCATTTATCCATATCGGAATCGTCCAATCAAGTTGTTAAAGAAGCAGGATATTGCGGCAAAACGGTGATAGCCTGTAAAGGCGTAGGCGATTTTGATACCTATTTGAACGATGATAATGCCTACCTTTTAGATAGGCATTTTACGACAGATGAGGTGATAAAAATGATTGAAAATACTGAGGGGGGTAATGAAAAAGGTGAAAATTTAAAGAAAATAATTTTAGAAAAATTTTCTTTAAATGATATATTGCTCAATCAATATATTGCCTTGTTCGAGCCAGTAGTTTAGTAAATAGATATTACAAATAACCTTTTTGATTAATGGGTTCAAACCCAATAAATCCGTTAGGATTTGTA
>JAYVKQ010000029.1:0-3414 GCA_043768285.1 Saprospiraceae bacterium
TCAAATTCGCTGTGATGTTCCTGTTGTACTTCTTTTTTCTTGCCCATTTACAAAGGTCTTTTTTTTTTTTACCTTTGACACACTTTTTTAAACAGTCTCGAACTGATAATATTTAGAGTTACTATCTATTCTACACTTTGCACTATAAATTATCAACTATTCATTATAAATTATCCATTAAAAATTATCCATTAAATAATTACGCATTTGCTTCTGCCAACATTTTCTTACCTTTTGCGATAGCGTCGTCAATAGAACCAACTAAGTTGAAAGCTGCTTCTGGATACTCATCAACTTCGCCATCCATAATCATGTTGAAACCACGAATAGTTTCTTCAATCGGTACGAATACGCCTTTCAGACCTGTGAACTGTTCCGCTACGTGGAACGGTTGAGATAAGAAACGTTGTACACGACGCGCGCGTGTTACCGTCAATTTATCTTCTTCCGACAATTCCTCCATACCCAAGATGGCGATAATGTCTTGCAATTCGTTATAGCGTTGCAAAATATTTTTCACGCGTTGTGCACAATCATAGTGGGCATCACCCAAGATTTTACGGTCAAGAATACGGCTTGTAGAGTCCAATGGATCCACCGCAGGATAAATACCCAAAGACGCAATCTTACGGCTTAATACTGTAGTTGCATCTAAGTGGGCAAAAGTGGTTGCAGGAGCCGGGTCAGTCAAGTCATCGGCAGGTACATATACCGCTTGTACCGATGTGATAGAACCACGTTTAGTTGATGTAATACGCTCTTGCATCAAACCCATTTCGGTAGCCAACGTTGGTTGATAACCTACCGCCGATGGCATACGACCCAACAAAGCCGATACTTCCGAACCTGCTTGAGTAAAACGGAATATATTGTCAATAAAGAATAAGATATCACGACCACCGTTAGGGTCAGTCAAATCACCATCACGGAAATATTCAGCCATTGTCAAACCCGACAAAGCCACGCGCGCACGCGCACCAGGAGGTTCGTTCATCTGACCAAAAACCAAAGTTGCTTGTGAACTTGCCAATTCTTCTTTATCCACTTTGCTCAAATCCCAACCACCTTCTTCCATTGAATGTTTGAAGGCTTCACCATATTTAATAACGTTAGATTCAATCATCTCACGCAACAAGTCATTACCCTCGCGTGTACGCTCACCAACACCTGCAAAAACAGACATACCATCGTAACCCTTAGCGATATTGTTGATAAGCTCCATAATCAAAACGGTTTTACCAACACCAGCACCACCGAAAAGACCAATTTTACCCCCTTTTGAATAAGGTTCAATCAAGTCAATAACTTTGATACCCGTAAACAAAACCTCAGACTCTGTAGAAAGTTGCTCGTACGTAGGTGGTTTGCGGTGGATAGAGTAAGCTGTTTTGCCTTTTTCAACTTTACCGATACCGTCAATCGCTTCGCCAATCACGTTGAACAAGCGACCACGAATGGCTTGACCCGTAGGCATTGAAATTTGCCCGCCCGTGTCAATAACTTCCATACCGCGAGTAAGACCGTCCGTTGCGTCCATCGCAATAGTACGCACAGCATCTTCGCCCAAGTGACGTTGTACTTCCAAAATAAGTTCTTCACCGTTCGGTTTTTTGATAGATAGGGCGTTTAGGATTTCGGGTAATTTTGACCCTTCACCCGAAAAGCTTACGTCCACAACCGCACCGATAATTTGTTTGATACGACCAATATTTGCCATTTTTATAAGAATATTTTAATAAAATCAAGGTGTTTTTAAAAAACGCTGCAAAGGTAGTGGTTTTCTACATTTTACAAAAGAAATGTCTAAAAATTACCTTAGGTATTAGGAAAAAAATACTGAGGGGTATAAAAAAAGCGGCTACTTTATTCAAGTACCGCTTGGTGCATCATTATTTCCTTGTAAAAATTTTAGCTATTGGCGTTGTTTTCAAAATACTCTTTTTGAAGACCTGCATCATCAGCCTCATGATTACCTGGTTCTTCTTCACCCAAAGCACGACGCGTAACACTGTCAGAAACAGCGTGTGTAGGTGTGTTTGGAATAGGGCGTGAGTTTTTACCTTCAACTGACTTGGTGGCGTGAGGCACAAGGCGCAAGCGATTTTTGTCAATCAAATGTCCTGTGATAGTACAAATACCATAAGTTTTGTTTTGAATACGGATAACTGCATTTTCTAAATTACGAATAAACTGTTGCTGACGAGCAAGCATACTATTCAGCATTTCCATTTCCGTGTGGCTCGAGCTTTCATCAGTCCAATCACCACTTTGTTGGTTGTTACTATTTTCGTTGATTTCCAACATCTGCTCACGTATAAAAATAACTTCTTGACGTGCTGTTGCTAATTTATCAGTAATCAAGGTTTTGAATTCGTGCAGTTCCTCATCTGAGTATCTTACTGTTGCTGCTGAGGCCATAGTTTTTTGTCTTTTTTAATTAGGTTAAAGAATCTTGTTATTGATTTGAATTCTCACATTTTAAAAAAAATCGTGCCAATCGAGTCATTGATTACGAATAAACTATTACTTTCTGCTTATTATTTATTTTATGTTTGTTTAGTGTGAAGTAATAGGCTCTTAGGTCATTACAGAAATCGGATGCAAAGAAATAGATTTTATTTTGAAAAAACAATTATTTTAAAATTAAATTTATTTCTTACTTTGATAGGGTAATGTATCATACCCGCAAAATATTTATATTGTTTTTAAATATTACACCAAATTTTGTTAGTAAAAATTTAAGCACGAAATTAGATTATTTTTCATAATATTTAATCCATTGATTATCAATAGTTATTAAAATTTTATTATTATTATTATTTTAAATAATGCGTTAGTATTGCTTGAAAATCGAGCCTATATTTTACTTGGGCAGCTTAATGCAAAAAGTAGAAGACTTGCCCACTTCCGCGTCTTTTACAAATATTTTACCGCCATGATATTCTTCAATAATCCGTTTGGCAAGCGACAAGCCCAAGCCCCAACCGCGCTTTTTGGTGGTATAGCCTGGTTGAAAAACAGCGACAAATTTATTTTTTGGAATACCCTTGCCCGTATCTTTCAAATCAATACAGACCCATTTTTCTTCTTCATATATGGTTGCAGAGAGCGTCCCCTCGCCGCCTTCCATGGCATCAATAGAGTTGCGTAGAAGGTTTTCAACCACCCAATCAAACAAGTGTGAGTTGATTTTTACTTCTAAATAAAGGGGGGGGGTATCTAATTTCGGGAATTCGTATTTTATCTTACGCGGCGAGCGTTTTTGCATATACTCGCGGCAATTGTCCAATTCCTCGAATATATTGACAGAAATTAATTCGGGCTCAGAACCAATTTTAGAAAAACGGTCTGCCACGAGAGTAAGTCTATTTACGTCTTTTTCTAATTCGCCCAATATTTCTTCCGTCGCTTCAT
>JAYVKQ010000030.1:0-4704 GCA_043768285.1 Saprospiraceae bacterium
GATTTACGAAATCTTTAAGATTTCGTAAATCTTGTTTAGCAGCCTGCGTCATTTGAAGTAAAAATCCCGATGAGGGATAATAGTGCCTCGCAATGACAGCTTTTTTTCAAAATTTAAACAATCTATACATACAATAAACGTGTTTACCCCCTCAGTATTTTCCCATATATGTTAAGATTTAAAACCGTTGGTCTTATTAAATCAATCGTTTGTCGGCTCAAATGATAATTCTCTCGTTTTTTTTAAATTCCCCTGCAACCTCTTTGCAACACCTCCTGTCTATTATGTCATCACTTTAAAAGAAGATAAAAATTTATAAATAGATATTAATCATTTAATTATAAATTATAATATATTTTAATGTAAAAGTTTTTTGACATACCCATTTGTTTTTTTAGAAAATAACAAAGCCTTTATCGGATGCTGTTATCCATTGGTCGGAATAGTAAAAATGATGAACGCACTTCATATGGAATTTAACGCACTTCATCCTGTTTTTACAAGGCTTTATCCATAAGGTTTTGCACCCATGAATTTTACCGCGCACCTTTGTGTTATGAATTACAAATACAACAGACACGCATTGACATACAATACTGATAATAATTAGAACACCATTACCACCCGACTTTATAAGAATAAGCTTTGCAACAATTTACATTAAAAAATCACCCATTGTTTAACTTTTTTAATTTTAACTGTCATGAAATCTATTAAATTATTGTCAACTATCGCTATTGCAGCGTCTTTATTCGTTCAAACCCTTTCAGCAAATAATATCGAAAACGCTTATGATATGGGCGGCACTACTTTGAAAATCGCCGCCAGTAACGAAAATGTAATTGTGAATCTCGGCACGGTCGAAAAAGAAGAAATTACCATCAAAATTATGAACAGCGACGAAACGACTTTGATTAACGAAACAATCAAAAACGTTAAGGATTTTTCTAAAAAATACAATGTTAAACGCTTGGAAGATGGTCAATATCGCTTAATCGTGTCGAAGAAAACTATCAGAACGGTACAACCGTTTAGCATAAAAGGCGGCGTGGTATCTATGTCAGCTTTAGAGCAAAAAGAAAAGTTTTTACCAACGCTTAGTTACCGAAATGATAAATTGGATATAAACGTGCTTTTGGGCAACTATTCCAATATTTTGGTAAAAATCTATGACGCAGAAGGTGAAATCGTGAAGAACGAAAAGCACTATGTGGTCTTGCAATTGAACCAACGCTATGATGTGTCACAACTGCCAAAAGGTAGCTATACTGCCGAAGTAAAGGCTGGAGATGAAACGTTTATGTATAGTTTTGAAAAATAATATATCTGAAATGGATAATCGTTAGTGTTCAAAGGATTTTGTAAAATAGCAAAAAACGTTTCGTGCGCAGATTTAGTAAACTGAAAATTATTTTTTTTTGAAAAAAAATAATTTTCAGTTTACTAAATCTTTGTCGAGAAGCATTGTAAACTATTGAAAATCAATACATTGGTTTTAAACAAAATCCCCCTGTTCTTCGAAGTGTTCGCAGGTGTTGTTGGAAGTATTTAGTGAAACGGTCACTTCCAACTTTTTGCCACGAAGCACAAAAGCCAAAACAGTGGCAAATACTGAGGGGGTCTATCTTGAAAGAAAATGTTTTCTAAAAACCTCTAATTCTGTCAATTCTTCCTCTACAAAGCGATTATAAATGCGTTCACTCACTTTTGATTTCATGACCGAAATGCCCACATCAATCAGCCTAATGCCCGTAGTTGTCAAAAAAATATTGTCGAAAAACATACCGCCCACATTTGAAGGACGACGCAAATCCCGATGCACAAAACCCGCTTTGTGGAGTTGCCGCAGCTCATCTTCAAAAACATCAAAAATCAATTCGCGTTTGCTGACTTCAAAAAAGCGGTAATCCAAGGGTCCCAATCGTTCCATAACCAACATCGCAGAGTTGTCGTATTCATCGAATCGAATAAATTTAACGACTAAGCCATTTATAGAATTAGCAAATTGCATTTTCTCTGCTTCTGAGCCAATTTCAGAGCGCGTATCATCAAAATATAATTTCCCTGCTTCAGTGTCAGATAAGGCTATCACCGTATTATTTGCGCCACTTGATAGCGTTCTTGGATAACGTTTCATTTTGAATACCTTTTAAGTAAAAATATATAAGGATAATCCTTCATTTCTGTAAACAGTCCTCTTTTATTATGATGTCAAATTAGGCAAATATAGTAATTGATTTGAATTATGATGTTAAGTAACGTTGAAAAAATAAGTTATTAAATGTACCGTCGAATTTATTCGACGGAGGCGTTGGTAATCAATGACTTACGCAGCCCGTCGAATAAATTCGACGGTACAATTTTCCCAAGTTATTTTTTAATTATTACTAAGGATGGAAAAAAGATATTAGGCGCTTGGATAATTTTGGATTTACTTCTCAAAGTCCTTGCGGGGAATACCCCTCAGTATTCTCACAACTTTACAGTAGAGTGCCGTATATACAAAGTAGATTTTAGAACAATATTCTCATTTGGGATGGTATATTGTTTTCTTTTCAAATGGCTGAATAGGGTCTCTGCGGCTTGCGTGCCGATATCGAAAGCGGGTTGGGTAATAGTTGTCAGAGGAGGATTGAGTAGAGGGGCGGTCAGTAGATTAGCGTAGCTCAATACTTGCAACTGTTTGGGTATTCTGATATTAATATCTTGACATACTTTATAGGTCTGGATAGCCAATTTTTCAACCGATGTAAACACTCCGTTGGGGCGATTGGGCGATGATAATAGTTTTTTAATATTGGCTTCACTAACTGTATTATCGTTTGTACATTCCACAATCCAATCGTTATTAGGCGTAATATTATACTTAGAAAGTGCTTCCAAATACCCCGCTTTGCGCTTGGTTTCGATGGATAAATGCTGGGTTAAGGACAGAAAAGCAATCTGTTTGCACCCATTTTGTATCAAATGCTCGGTTGCTTTAAAGCTACTTGCAAAATCATCTGTCGAGATTTTTGTTGTTTCTATCTCGTGGCAAACGCGGTCAAAAAACACAATCGGTACGCCCTTTTCGTGCAGTTCGGAAAGGTGCGTATAGTCTTTCGTATCGCTCGATACGGACATAATAACGCCATCAATTCGCCCATTTTGAAAATGATGGATAATACCTTTTTCACGCTCGTAATCATCGTGGGTGATATAAATCAAGACATGGTAATTTTTATCCCGCGCTACCGTTTCGATACCATCAATAGCTAAGGTGAAAAAATTATTGGCAATTTCGGGAACAACCACCGCAATGGTTTGGCTCGACTGACGGCGCAAACTACTGGCAAAAGGATTGGGCGTATAATTGAGCTTTTTGGCTAAAGCATTGACTTTTACCTTCGTTTCTTCGCTCACGTCCCACTCATCGCGCAAGGCACGTGAGATAGTGGATATGGACATATTCAACTCTTTGGCGAGGTATTTTAGGTTGATGTTTGGCATATTTGATGAATTTTCAATGTAAATCCATTAATGTTCAAAGGATTTAGGTAATTAGCGTAAAGATGTTTCGTGCGTAGGTTTAGTAAACTGAAAATTATTTTTTCTCAAAAAAATAATTTTCAGTTTACTAAACCTTTGTCGAGAGGCATTGTAAATTATTGAAAACCAATACTTTATTTTTAAAACAAAATATTTTGAACACTAATGATGTAAATCTAAGAACATTTTCGGTAATTTTTCGGAAACATACCGAAAGTAAAATCGGTAACGTTTCCAAAAATATATATCCGAATATTCAACCAGCTATACTTGATATATTAGATTTGTTTTTGAATATGTACCCCCTCAGTATTTTTTTTAAATTTTAAAACTATAAAACAAGCTCTTTTATGAATAAACTGATATGTACAATTGTAGCATTACTATGGCTTACCCCCTCAGTATTCAGCCAAAAATGGACTTCTCTTTTTGATGGCAAAACGCTTAAAGGCTGGACGCAGAAAAACGGAAAAGCCTTATATACTGTCGAAAATGGTGAAATAGTCGGCACTACTGTTGCCAAAGAACCCAATTCTTTTCTTTGTTCGGAAAAAGAATATGGCGATTTTATATTTGAAGTGGATTTGAAAATTGAAGATATGAACTCGGGTATCCAGTTCAGAAGTCTTTCTACACCCGATTATCAAAATGGGCGCGTGCATGGCTATCAAATGGAAGTGGATCCTACTGACCGCGCATGGTCGGGCGGTATTTATGACGAAGGTCGCCGCGATTGGCTCTATATCCCGAATATTAACACCGAAGGCAAAAAGGCATTAAAGCGTGCCGATTGGAATAAATACCGCATCGAAGCCATTGGTAGCACGATACGCACGTGGATAAACGGCGTACCTACGGCTCATTTGATTGATGATATGACCGCCAAAGGCTTTATTGCCTTGCAAGTACACGCCATATATGGTACGATGAAAGAAGGTATGAAAGTGCGCTGGAAAAATATCCGCATCCAAACCGAAAACATCAAAGCCAGCCCTTTGGATAATTGCCCTGTTGTGAATATGACATTCAATAACCTATCTGCACAAGAGCAAGCGCAAGGATTTAAAACACTTTTCAATGGTAAAGATTTTGAAGGGTGGCGGGCTGTCCATGGCACTAAAATGCCTGAAAAACATTGGAGCGTTATAGATGGCGTTATCAATGTAGCTCCTTCTG
>JAYVKQ010000031.1:0-3501 GCA_043768285.1 Saprospiraceae bacterium
AGCCCAAGCACAATCCGAAGCGGCAGCTTTGGCGGCGGATATATTTAAGTAGGGAGAACCCCTCAGTATTTTTGAAAAATTAGTATATTTGACTTTCAAAATTGCAAAAAATGAAAAATTTAGATAATGAAATAAGTCAATTGCAAATAAATAGACCAGACAACATTCCTCACAGAATTATGACTGAAGAGGAGAAATCCGCATTTCCCATTGACCGAATTAAATCTTATCGTAAAGAAAAATTTCGCCGTGGGTTAAAGTCTCATTCTCAATCGCGGGTGTATGAATTCTATAAAACAAATCCAGAATGGGGCGCAAAAGATATTTTACTTAACGTAATGGAAGGGTATAACCCCGAGTTGCCAGCTGATGTAGTATTAGAAATAGCTGAATATATCATTATGGAGTGGGAGAAAATCAAGGCTTCTAAAAAAGAATTGGTTTTGGCGTAAACGCTTTTACCCCCTCAGTATTTTGCATAAAAAAAGCCCTTCTACAAAATAGAAAGACTTTTTAAAAAAAATATTTTGATATAAAATGCTGATAATCACCTTATTGACTATGGAAACTTACACAGTCGGCAACCCCTCCAATTTCTTCAAATCCGCCGTCAATTCTTCATCGGTCAAATGGTGGTCTTGCAATTTGCCATCAAAATAATCTTGATAGGCTTGCATATCCAAATGACCGTGACCACAGAGGTTGAATAAAATGGTTTTTTTAGTGCCTTCCACTTTCGCTTGCTCTACCTCGCGTATCACTTGCGCAATCGCATGATTGGCTTCGGGCGCGGGGATAATACCCTCCGATTTTGCAAAAGTCAGACCCGCTTCGAAGCACTCCAATTGCTGAATGGCAACGGCTTCAATCAATTTATCGCGCAATAATTGACTGCACAACACACTCGCACCGTGATAGCGCAAGCCACCCGCATGGATAGCCGCAGGTCGGAAAGTATGACCCAACGTGTACATTGGTAGCAATGGCGTATAACCCGCCGTATCGCCAAAATCATAGCGAAATTCGCCTTTTGTCAATTTAGGACAAGAGGCTGGTTCAACGGCAATGGCGCGTACTTTTTTGCCATTTTGTAGATTATGGCGTAAGAAAGGGAAGGCAATACCCGCAAAATTAGAGCCGCCGCCCAATGGCGCAATCACTATATCTGGGAAATCACCTGCTTTTTCCATTTGCAATAAACTCTCCTCGCCAATAATGGTTTGGTGCATCAAAACGTGGTTCAAAACCGAACCCAAAGCGTATTTTGTTTTATCGTCCTGCACAGCTATTTCGATGGCTTCTGATATTGCTAAACCCAAGCTACCCGAAGTATTAGGGTCTTCTGCTAAGGCTGCCCTACCCGCGTTGGTCTTGTTGGTTGGTGAGGAATAAACCTTGCCACCGAAGGAAGTCATCAAGGCTTTACGATACGGTTTTTGGTCGTAGCTAATGCGCACCATAAAGACTTCGCACTTGATTTTGAACATATTGCAGGCAATACTCAAAGCCGTACCCCATTGTCCCGCACCCGTTTCCGTGATGATGCGTTTTACACCTTCTTGCTTGCTATAATAGGCTTGCGCCACGGCAGTATTCGTTTTATGCGAACCCGATGGACTAACGCCTTCATATTTGTAGTAGATTTTACAATTCGTTTTCAAGGCTTTTTCCAAACGTGTTGCGCGAATAAGGGGCGTAGGTCGCCACACCTTATATATATCACGCACTTGGTCAGGTATCTCGACAAAGCGTTCTTGCGACACCTCTTGCTTAATCAACTCCATGGGGAAAAGTGGCGCAAGGTCTTGAGGACCAACAGGTTGCCGCGTACCAGGATGCAAAGGCGGCAATGCCGGATTGGGCATATCGGCTTGAATATTGTACCAATGCCGAGGAATTTGGTTTTCCGTCAAAAGAATTTTTTTCGTTCTTGCCATAATAAATGAAAGATGGATTTAAAAATTACAGAATGGTTTTTAAATTTACTTTGCAAGAAACGAGTTTTTAAAAATATTTTTATCTATTAGATTAGAAATTTTGAAATTTGTGCTACGCCGTTAAGTATATAATTCGGCTTTTATTTGTGTGCTTAAATTATATCTCCTTTTCCGTCCGATATGCCGTCCCCTTAAAAATAGCCACAATCTCCCCTTTTTCATTGGTGGTCAAAATATCATACACGCTCGTTTTGTTGCCCAAATGCACCTCTTTGGCTTCTACAAAAAGGGTATCGCCCTCTTTGGCGGCTTTTGTAAAAGTGATAGACACATCTAAAGCTACTGACAATCGTCCATGCGAATTGCACGCAAAAGCAAAGCAACTATCGGCTGCGGCAAAAAGAATACCACCATGCACTGTACCAAAACCATTGAGCATATCCCGACGAATGGTATAATGCAAACGGCATCCCCCCTCCCTAATGTGGTCAATTTTTAGACCTAACCATTGGCTGAAAGCATCATTTTGCAACATTTTTCCTAATATTTGTTCTGGTGTCATCATATGTCTATGTCGTAAAATAACGTATGTTTAGAGATTGGTTAAAAATACTGAAATGCCGTAGCTACGCTACTTCTAAAGTGGTTTTCGTACATAATTCTACCGAAATGTCGTGGCTACGCCACTTTTAAACGAAGACTTTATTTCTAAAAGTGCCGTTAGGCACGACATTTCGGTAGGGAAATAGCATCAAAAATTTAGTAAAAGTGGCGTAGCCACGACATTTCAGCATTTGACTGAATGTTAAATTATCCATTATCATCTATCCATTAAATCAATGGCATTTAAAATAATCAAACGGCTCTAAACACTCCTTACAACGCATCAATGATTTGCAAGCCGTTGAGCCAAATTCACTTAATAATTCCGTGTTTTTTGAGCCGCATTGAGGGCAAAATACTGAGGGGGGGGCATCGAATAATAATGTATCTATTCTTGATTTTGTTGTAGGTGGTGCAATACCATAATCTTTTAATTTCTGTTTTCCAGCTTCGGTCATCCAATCCGTTGTCCATGCAGGGTTTTGGATTTCTATTACTTTTATATCTTGAAAACCATTGGCTAATAATTCAAATTTGATATTGGTCGCAATAACGGACATGGCAGGGCAGCCCGAATAAGTAGGCGTGATGATGATGTCAATTGCGCCTTTATCATGCACTACTACGTCCCTAACAATACCTAAATCTAAGATGGATAAGACGGGTATTTCGGGGTCGCAGACGTTTTCTAATATGTTTAATATATCTTCTTTCATGCTATTTTTTATTAATCCTAATTCTAATTAACTACCAAACTGAGTTAGGATAAGCCCTTTGCAAAAACTGCATTTCTGCCAAGAGATACCCCAAATGCTCGCTGTGATAGCCATTTTTACCCCCACTTTGCATATATACTTTTGTGGGTAATTGCAAAGTGGCTTCTGCCAAAACGGTTTCTATTGTTTTATCAAAAATAGGTTTTATCGTGTCAAAATCAACGCCAAAACCTTCTGTTATTGCC
>JAYVKQ010000032.1:0-2981 GCA_043768285.1 Saprospiraceae bacterium
ATCTGCGTTTGGCTTTTCGCTCCAATATGGATGGTTCAAGCGATATTTTGCGCGTGGACGATGCCGCATTGACACCTATATTTAGTGTGCCAAATCTGCAATCCGCCTATACCCTCAATTGGACACCCGATAATAAGCAAGTATATCTCGTAACCGACAAAGGTAAAGAGCGCAATTTGAGTGAACTTCTATTGCTCGACCCCCTCAGTATGCAAGAGACTTTTGTGGAACGCGACCCATTGGGTAAAGTAGATTTTGGTAGTGCGACTTTTTCTGATGTTACTAAAAAAATGCGTTATACGAGCTATACTGATATGCGCACCAAACGCTATTATAAAGATGCGACTTTTGAAAGCAATATTGCTTTTTTGCAAAAAGAGTTTCCAAACAAAGAATTTTCGTTTGTATCCTTTGATAAAACGGAGAACCTATGTCTTGTCAATGTATATAGTGATACCGACCCTGGCAAAGTATATCTCTATGACCGCTTGAATGGTAAGGTGACTTTTCAATACAATCCACGCCCAAATTTGCCTACCGAGCATCTTTCGCCGATGGAAACGGTTACATATAAATCGAGCGATGGCTTAGAAATACCCGCTTATGTGACGTATCCAAAAGGGAAAGAGCGTAAAAACTTGCCGCTTTTGGTATTGCCGCACGGTGGTCCTTGGGGGCGCGACAATTGGGGATATAATAGTGTCGCGCAATTTTGGGCAAATCGGGGATATGTCGTTTTACGCCCCAATTTTAGAGGCTCAACGGGTTATGGTAAGGCATTTTTGGATGCAGGCAATGGCGAATGGGGGCAAAAAATGCAAGATGATATTACGTGGGGTGTAAAATATTTGGTAGCGGAGGGCATTGTTGATGCCAATAATGTGGGCATTACAGGCGGCTCATATGGTGGGTATGTTACTTTGGCAGGTGTTACCTTCACGCCCGACCTGTATAAAGTGGCTGTGGCTGTTGTAGCACCTTCTAATTTGAATACCCTTTTGGCGAGCATACCGCCGTATTGGGAAAGCTTTAAAAAACAAATGTTTACCCGTATGGCTGACCCTAATACCGAAGAGGGCAAGGCTCTTTTGGCAAAACAATCACCCGTAAATAGTGTAGATAAAATAAAAACGCCATTGATGATAGTGCAAGGTGCAAATGACCCCCGCGTTAAAAAAGCCGAAGCTGACCAAATCGTGGTCGCCTGTCGGGATAAGGGTGTGCCTGTTGAATATATCTGCGCTCCAGACGAAGGGCATGGTTTCGCACGACCTATCAACAATATGGCATACCTCGCCGCTTCCGAAAAGTTTATCGCCAAGCATTTGGGTGGTCGCTATCAAGAAAGTATGAAACCAGAGGTAGAAAAACGCTTGAAGGAGATAACCGTGGATATTAAAACGGTGCAGAAACCGAATACGGTGATTAAACCTTGATATCATAGTAAATTCATGGGGTGGCTTCTAAGTCGCCCCATGAATTTTATACCCCTCAGTATTTTTTATGAAAAAAATGGCAATTTCCTGTTCTAAATATGTATAAATTAGTAGTCCTATTATTACTCTATTGCAGCAAATTTTTTAGCATAATTTTCATCAAATATTTATCACCCGTCAAGC
Organism: Saprospiraceae bacterium; assembly: GCA_043768285.1. Classification (GTDB taxonomy): domain Bacteria; phylum Bacteroidota; class Bacteroidia; order Chitinophagales; family Saprospiraceae; genus JAAFJT01. The sequence goes on from JAYVKQ010000032.1 coordinate 1,620, forward strand.
GTCTAAAATATTGATTATCAACGCCTTCTACTATAATATTGGCTTTTTTAAAAACCTCAACACCTTGCTCAGTTAGCACTACTAAATAGAATCTACTGAGATATAATTTTTTATATCATACTTGACTTTATGAAAAAGATTTGTTTTATTTGCATTGAATTAATAAAATACGAATTTTTGATGAAAAAAACACTCATAGTATTTAGTCTTATCTTATTAGCTGCCTTTATGCAAGCTCAAGTTGAGTTCTTACAATTCAATACTTTTGATGAACTCCTTCAAAAAGCTAAAGTTGAAAAAAAATTAATATTTATTCAAATTGAGACGAATGAGTGCAATCAGTGTAATCATGTTGCTATGATAGGGTTAAGTGGATCTCAGTTATTAGAAAAGTATCAAGTAAATTTTATTTCCACTAAAATAAAACAAACAGACTTGATTTATATCACATTAATAAAAAATTTAAGAATTGATAAGGCTGTCGGTTCTATATATTTAAATGCTGAGGGCGAATTTTTAATGAATCAAAATATGACAACTTCTAATACGATGTCTTATTTGGATTGGGCAGATAAAGCAAAATTTTACGCTGGTAAATTGTCTTATGTCAATAATTTGAAAAATGAATATGAAAAAGGAAATAGAGCACCAATATTTTTAGAGAAATACATATTGGGTTTAAGGGAAATACACCGCTATGATGCTCAATTAATGGATGAATACATCGGAAAATTAGTGGTTGATTCCTTAAAAAGCGATAAAGTTATTAAATTTGTATCTGAGCAAGGACAGCCTTTAACATCTATCGCTTATCGAATGGTTAGAACTGTAAATTCACCAAAGAAAATAGATAGCATCTGGTATCTTTTGGATAACGATATAAGAGTTCAAAGCAATAATAGAACCCGAACAAAAACTTTTGAAGAAGCTGTTAAGACTAAAAATACTAACTTAGTGTATCAATTAAGTAATTTTATAGGAAATATTTATGGCAAAGATTGGCGACGTGGCCAATATCAAGCCACTCAGGCTACACTTGACTACTATAAAGCGATAAAAGATACTACGGATTATATTAGTAACGCCAAAAATTTTGCTAATTATCAATTGATGATGGTTTCTAATGATTCTCTTAAAGCATTGAATGTGAGAGAGCAAGAACAAGCTAATGCAACAAGAGCCAGAGAAAAACGCATTGTATCCGTTAGTGACGAATATGCTGGAGCTTTAAATAATATTGCATGGAGTTTTTATTTGATGGCGACAGATTCTGTCATGCTCAATATGGCTTTGAAGTGGACTCATAGGGCTATTGATATTAGAGAAAAGGTTTCTACAACTCCTGACCCTGAAACGTCTGCC
>JAYVKQ010000033.1:0-12639 GCA_043768285.1 Saprospiraceae bacterium
TCAAAATCAGTTTCCTAAACCGCCGTTCTACCAACTTCTTGTAAATTTATCGTTCATCATTTATAATTCATCATACATTTAATGCAATCCTATAATTCCTCATATCCTGCCATTGACGACTTGCGCAAAAAAGCGCAAAAACGTATTCCTAAATTCGTTTTTGAATATTTAGATGGCGGCTGCAACGAAGATGTCAATTTGATACGCAACACTGCCGAGATCAGAGATGTGCAACTCAAACCCTATTATCTGCGCAAGTACGCGGGTTCGGATATGAAAACGGAACTATTTGGGCATACCTACGACGCGCCTTTTGGCATTGCACCCATCGGTTTGCAGGGTTTAATTTGGCCCAATGCGCCCGAAATATTGGCAAAATCAGCTGTCGCGCACAATATTCCTTTTATTTTAAGTACCGTTTCGACATCAAGTATAGAGCGCGTTGGCGAGATAACAGAGGGTAAATTTTGGTATCAACTCTACCACCCCGCCGATAATACCTTGCGCGATGATATTCTTGATAGATTGGATGCCGTAGGTTGCAAAGTATTGGTTTTGCTATGCGATGTGCCAAGTTTTGGCTTTCGTCCCCGCGATATTCGCAACGGTTTGGCAATGCCCCCACGCATGACTTTGAGCAATATGCTACAAATTATGGGCAAGCCAAATTGGGCAATTAATACGCTCATTCATGGGCAACCCAATTTTGCTACCATGAAAAAATATATGCCTAAAAACTTGGATATGACACAGTTAGGGGCTTTTATGAATAAAACTTTTGCAGGTAGAATGAGTGAAGATAAAATAGCACCCATACGCGATAGATGGAAAGGCAAAATTGTACTGAAAGGCGTGGCTTCCGAAGAAGATACGGAAATGTCTATTCGCTTAGGGCTTGATGGCATCATCTTATCCAATCATGGCGGCAGACAATTGGATGCGGGGCAATCCACGATAAAAACGCTGCCACCGATTGTTGAAAAATATAAAGGCAAAACCAAAATTATGATAGATAGTGGTGTGCGTTCAGGTCCCGATATCGCGCGTACACTTGCAAGTGGTGCAGAGTTTGCTTTTTTAGGGCGCACGTTTATGTATAGCGTAGCGGCGTTGGGTACTGAGGGGGGCAATCACGCTATCAGTATGTTGAAAACGCAACTCAAACAAGTAATGGATCAAGTGAATTGTGAAAAAATAGCGGATTTGCCTAAGCATTTGATAGTATAACAGAGAGCCAATGAAACGTTTTGCCCTTGCCTTAGATTTAAAAAATGATGCCACGCTCATTGCCGAATATGAACGCTATCACGAAAAAATACCCGCCGCTATTGATAAAAGTATCCGCGATGCAGGTATTATCCGCTTGGATATTTACCGCTTAGATACCCGTATGTTTATGGTTTTAGAAACCACAGACGATTTTAGTTTTGAAAAAAAAGCCAAAATGGATGTGAATAATCCCGATGTGCAAGCATGGGAAACCCTCATGTGGCAATTTCAAAAACCCTTAAAACAAGCCAAAAAGGGCGAAAAATGGCTATTTATGAAACAGATATTTGAGCTATAAAATAGTTTATATCACTTGAAAACCATGTGCATATGGGTCATCATTGGGGTCAATTTTGATGGTATTATAGCCATATATGCGCGCCCAGCCTTCTATGCTTGGAATAATAGCGGGTTTATCGCCTACTGTTGCCGTTCCTTCTACCCTACCAATAAATTTTGAACCGATAATACTTTCGTGGATAAAGTCTTCCCCTTGTTTCAAGCGACCTTTAAAATACCATTGTGCCAATCGTGCCGAAGTACCCGTTCCACAGGGCGACCTATCAATCGCTTTATCGCCATAGAAAACCGCATTACGCGCGGTTGAGGTTTTGTCAAGCGGTTCGCCCGTCCAAAGAATATGGCTCAAACCCTTGATAGTCGGGTTTTCGGGATGCACGAAAGTGTATTTTTCATTCATCCGTTTGCGCATTTCACGCGCCCACCCGATTAGTTGTTCCGCTTTAAAATGTTGCAAGCCTTTAAAATTGGGTTGCGGGTCCACGATAGCGTAGTAATTGCCCCCATACGCCACATCTACTGTCAATTCGCCCAAATCAGGGCACGCCACTGTCAAATTTTCAGCCGCCAAAAACGAAGGCACATTCACCAATTTGACTGATTTTACCTTATTACCTTGCTGTTTATAGGTCACAAGCACCAAACCCGCAGGCGTTTCAAGCCGCAAATGCCCTTTTTTCTTTGGTGTTACCAAACCTTCTTCGATAGCGATTGTAACAGTACCAATTGTGCCATGACCGCACATTGGCAAACAACCGCTGGTTTCGATAAATAGTACCCCAACATCGTTGGCAGGGTCGTGTGGTGGATACAGAATACTGCCCGACATCATATCATGCCCACGCGGTTCAAACATCAAACCCTTACGTATCCAGTCGTATTCTTTCAAAAAATGTTGTCTTTTTTCGCTCATATTCGCCCCCCTCAGTATGGGACCACCGCCAGCGACTACGCGAACAGGATTGCCGCAGGTATGGGCATCTATGCAGAAAAATGTTTTGTTTGACATATGAAAAACAATAATAAATCAAGGAATATAGTTTTTTTCAAGCAATTTTATGAGTATTTGTATGAAAGGTCGTAAAGGCTGATTGAGGGTAATGGTTAATTCTGTTTTGAGTTTATTCAAAATTATTATCGCTTCTTGAGTTGTTAGGTTTTCTAAAAAAGGTCTAAGCGTTTCTCCTCTCAATCGGCGTAATTTGGGTGTATTAAGGTTCAATATATCAATCACTTCTATTGCTTTTTTTGAAAGCCCTTTCAATTCTATTTGCCATTCATCGCCATCTTCAATTTGGAAATAGTCAAAATGGGTTTCACACTCTTTTTGTAAGGGTGTGATAGTTAAAGTTTCATTTCCCCTTGCATGATTACAATATTTAGGTTGTGTTTCTTCTGTTTCATCTTTTCTTCCACCAAGACAAGATGCTAAGAGATTTGTGTATTCAAATAGCAAAGTACCATCAACACTACGAGCAATAAGATGTTCAACCGAAGATGTTTGGTTAGCTATACTGATACGTTGCTGACAATAACAGCACAATGAGCCTTGCTCTGCAAGGAGAGATAGTCTAAGCGCATCAAAAATATCGGGCTTACTTTTAAGATTATTCCACCGTATATCAAGTTTTTGAGTCGTCAAATCTTTGATTTTAATTAAATCGCCTTGTCGGTTTTTCTTCTTTTCTTTCCATGTTTCAAATGCCGTTGGCGATGCCTGTTTTTGAATATACTTCATGGCGTGAGCATTTTTTTACGTTCAATCATAGCATTGGCTCTTGCAAAAATGGGGTCTTCGCTATCTAAATAATCCAATAATTGCCTTTTAAATACATCTGCGTCTTCAAAATCATTGTTGTTGATGCGCTCAAAATACGCCTCTATCAGCATTTCAATTTCTTTCGGGCGTTTAGATACTTGTTGTATTTCCTCCAAAATCGCATTAGCATCGCGCCCAATCGGATTTGAACTCACCATCAAAATTTTACCATCATCCAATACCCGCACACTTTCCCGTTGCACACGGCTTATCACTTGGGCAGAATGTGTTGTCGCAATAAATTGAATATTAGGAAACGTTTTTGTCAAAGCGGGTAGGACATTGCGCTGCCACTTGGGGTGTAGGTGTATATCTATTTCGTCTATTAGGACGATGCCTGAACCGCTTAATATTGAAGCGGTAGGAGTAGAAGGAGAAATTTCCGATAAGCGATATGCTATATCACACACCAGAAGTAGTAACATTTTTTCCCCATCCGATAATTGTTCAAATGAAAATTCAGTAATATCTTTTTTGATGACAAGTTGGGATTTTGTTCCTATTCTTTCAACTCTTAAATCAGAAAATAATATTTCAGAGCCTTCTAAGTTATTAAAAAAGGATTTTATACAAGCACGAATAACATCTAACTTTGGGTTGGTTAATTTAAAATCTTTTAATCGTCTAATTTGGTCATTTTCAATATCTTCCTCTAAGCGAAACCATGTCTGAAATTCGGTAAAATCTAAACTTTGTTGTGAAAAAGTTCTGCTATAATATGAAAAATTATCAAAATTTTTATCATTATTTACAAATTCTTCTGCTAAGTTGAACAAACGATTAGATTTATAATACATTAAAATCGGTAATCTTGTGTTGCTCTGAGTAAGTATAACATTTAACAATGCAAGTTCTGAAGACCTTCCTTTCATTACTTCATCACTTGTTGATAATGTTGTAGTGAAATCACCTTTCTCCGTTTTAAAATCGCCTCTTATTGTCAAATCATTATATCCGATTTTAATATCCGTTTTTTTTATATTCAAATCTAAATCAACTCTTGGTTTATGGAGTTGTTGTACAAAATCATTTAACAATAGCGCAATAGCATCCAAAATAGAAGATTTCCCCTTGCCATTGTTACCAATCAAGAGTAAAACATTAGATTTTGGGAATATCAATTCACTGTTTTTAAAACTCCTAAAACCCTCAAGCGATAGTTTATTTATACGAAATTCAGTCATTTTATCTTATTTTATACAAATCTATGGAAAAGTAGAATAATATACAAACTGTGGTCTGTTATTATCTCCTTTCTACCTTTTCTTTAAGCGATTTAAACCTATCAAAACCAAAAACAGGATTAACTTCTGCCGCGCCACCCACCAATTTAACCATCATTTCGCCAATCACAGCACCCATTTTGTAGGCGTGACCAGAACCGCCGCCCAATATCCAGACATTATCTGCCGTAGGTAATTTATCTATGATAAAATGTGCATCGGGCGTGTTTTCATATTGGCAGACGCGGCTTTCGAGCAAGGGCATACCCCTCAGTATTGGGAAGCGGTGGTGCATAAAAGTACGCGTTTTGTCGAGCCACCGCGCTGTGACTTGACGTTCCATTATGCTGGGGTCACAAGTGTCGCCCAATACATCTTCGGCAATTTTGAAGCCCCGCGCCGCCGCATCTGAACCCTCGGCAGGTATGCCATACATCATCACATTCTGCCACAAGCTACTGAAATCGCACCAAACAGGTATCCGCGCCATAATATCTGAACCCGCAGGGATATTAAAATAAAAAACCTCTTGGCGGGTTGGTCTTATCAAAGAGCCTATTTCATTTGGAAAAAGATTGCCGAGCCACGCGCCACAGGCAAATATATAATGGTCAGCTTTGAGTGCTGTACCATTGTTTAGCTCAATACCAGTCAATTTTTGGTTAGTAATACTGAGGGGGTGCGCTTGGTTCTGTATATATTGCCCACCTTCTTTTACAAAAAGCTCTTTCACGACATGGCAACCCATACGCGCCAAAAGGTAGCCACCGTTGGTTTCTAACACAACGCGATTAATGTCTTCTAAGTTAAAATGGGGATAGCGTGTAGCCGCTTCTTTTTTACTAAACTCTTGATAATCAAAGCCTAATGTATCAAAATGAGTGAGCGCAGCGTTCAGTCGGCTATCATCTTGCCCAATCAAATTGAGGACACCGATGGGGTGAAATATTTTCATCCCAAACGCTTTTTCATTCTCCCGCCAAATTTGCCCTGCCCGATGCGCCATTTCAGCATATACGCTATCCACATAAACAGAGCGAATAACGCGCGTTTCGTCACCCGAACTCGATAGGCTATTGCCCGCGCCCCATGCGTCAATGAGGGTGACTTTATAGCCCGCGCGTTGTAGTATTAAGGCAGTCCAACCACCCATTGCACCAGCCCCTATGACGATTACAGTTTCTTTCATACTTATTAAAATTCCATATTGTTTAGCCACTGATTTTAGTAAAGTCTAAATAATAATGTGGTCGAACTAATGAACGTAAATTCCGAAGGAATTAAATATGAATAGACAATCAGTGAATAAGTGCAACAACTCCGAAGGAGTTGATATCAATTACTTAGCAATTCACATTCAACTCCTTCGGAGTTGTTGCACTTGTTCACTAATTGTCTATTCATGTTCAATCCTTTCAGGATTTTCGACCAACTTACTAATCAAATATTACTTATTCATTATCAATTATCCATTAAATTATTTATTTTTCATCAGCTTTTCTAAACAAAGAAATTTCTGATTTTGTATGCAATTGTGCAATTAATTTTTTCATTTTTTCTACTTGTTCTGGCATTTCGGCAGCCAAATTTTTGGTCTCGCTAATATCCGATTTGAGGTCATATAATTCTATTTTTTCGCCCTCTTTTTTATTAAATATTAAAAATTTCCAATCATCAAGGCGTACAGCTTGAAAAAAGCCGCCTTCTGAAAACTCCCAATAAAGTGGGCGAGATGGTAATTTTTCGCCCAGTTTCCAATGTTTATAGAGCGAAATACCATCCACAGAAATTGGATTTTTGATATGCGCCATATCTAAAAATGTGGGCAAAATATCCCAAAATGCCCCCTGCCCTTCGCGGCTAACACCTTTTGGTAAATCACCACCCCAAGCAATCGTTGGTACGCGAATACCCCCTTCGTAGAGGTCACGCTTTACCCCCCTCAGTATCCCAGAGCTTTGCATCAGTTTTACATCGTCCATCGTGCGCCCACCTTCAATATGCGTGCCGTTATCCGAACTAAAAACGATTATCGTATTTTTGTCCAAACCCTGTGCTTTGAGGGTTTCTATTATCTTTCCGACATAATCATCCACTTTGCTGACCATAGCGGCATAGGCGGCTTTGGGTTGATTTTGCCCACCATAATGACTACCTTCAAAGGGTTTTTCCTCAAAAATACTGTTGCCCTTGGCATCTTGATAGCGTTTCATGGCTTCCTTTTGCGCATATAGTTCCGCATGAGGTATGGTCAAAGCCAATTCCATGAAAAAGGGTTTGTTAGCATTTTGTTTTTTGAGCCAAGCCACTGCATTGTCCGTAAACATATCCCCCGCATAGCCCGATGAGCGAGAGCTTAATCGGGTCGGCGTAGGTGCTTCGGGCGTACTCAACCAAGCCACGCCCGGCATCTGAAAATGCCCTTCCACATGATGCAAAAAACCGAAAAAACTATCCCAGCCCTTGCGCTCAGGCGACCCCTCAGTATTGACATCGCCCAAACCCCATTTACCGAATAAAGCTGTGTTATACCCTTCTTTTTTCAAAATTTCGGGCAAAATGGTATCACGTGGGCGCAAGGGAAATTCGCCATTGCCCCGAATATAGGCATGACCCATATGCTTGCCCGTCATCAAAGCACAACGCGAGGGTGCGCAAACGGTATTACCACTGTAAAACTGCGTCAAACGCACCCCCTCAGTAGCAAGCCTATCCAGATGCGGCGTTTTGATGATTTTTGAGCCAAAACAGCCCACATCGCCGTAGCCCAAATCATCGGCAAGGATAAATATAAAATTTGGTTTGGGCGTATCAATTGGTTTTTGAAAACTAAAAAAGGATAAGATAGATAGGTATAGTAGGATTTTATTCATCGTTATTGGATTTGTTATATGTATGAAGTGGCAAGTTACGTGTTTTTTTATATTTTGAAAATAAAGCCTCAATATCTGATTTACAATTGGTTTCGTAAACTTTATTGAGCTTTTAGCTATCAAAAAATTTATAATTATTTTATAAATTTTATTTTGATTTTGTTGTCTAATTAGATACCTTTGTACAGCAATGCGTGGCAATATAAACAGTTTAACAAATTACATGATGAAAAGAGAAGAAATATTACGGAGGCAAAATTGCAAAATCACTTTAAAATCGGTACAATATGCCGTGTGTAGCTACAATAAAAGGTATAAGAATATGTGTTTACAGCAACGACCAAGTTCCACCACATATTCATGCAATCTATGGGGAATATGAAGCATTAATTGATATTAGAGAATTAAGTATTATAGCAGGAAGCCTTCCTGCGAGTAAAAGAAAGAAAGCGATAGCTTTTGTTGAAGAAAATAGAGAAGATTTACTGGAAACATTTTATGAATTAAATCCAAACATTCAAAGAATTTGACACCAAAAAGTATTTAAATAGAATAGAATAATATTAATATATAATAAAAAATGGAAAAGAAGATATTGCCACGTATCACTAAAATTTTAAAAATACAAGACTTTAAAATTCTTACACTTTGGAACAATGCAGAAATTAGAGAAATCGATTTTGAGCCATTGTTCCAAATTTGGAAGAATAATAATGAAGAAATGCTGTTGAAACTTCAAAGCATCACTGTTTTTAACAAAGTTTCAGTATCCTCTTCGAGAACTCTTCAATGGGAAAACGTCCCAATCCAATTTTCATTTAAAGGAAAAACTTCTTCTCAACCACTTGAATTAGACCCTGATGTTTTATACCAAAAAAGTGTTTTAAAACGCCAAGTTGAACGTATTTCTATTGGTCAAATTTTAAGAAAAACTCGTAAAGAATTAGGACTTACTCAAACTGATGTAGCAATTAATTCTGGTACTACAAGACACTATATCTCAAGAATTGAAAATGAGCAATCGGAAATTCAGATGGATACACTTCAAAAAATAATTGAGTTAGGATTTGGTAAAAAAATGATTTTAGATATTAGATAAAATTGGGAATTATATCAATATCTAATTTCTTTAAAATAGCTTGCGTAGCTTGCTTATCCTTCGCAAATCCCAAAATAAACCCACCGCCCCCTGCCCCACATATTTTCAATTTAAAAGTATCACTCCCCAATCCTTCAAGCCAAATCTCTTTAAAAGGCGTTGGTATCGCTTCTTCAAAAAAACGGTATTGAAATAAGCTGATATGGTGTACAGCTTCAAACAATATCTCTTTTCTGTTTTGAAGCATGGCGGCGATTGCATCGTTGATATTCGGCACTAAATCATTGATAACCATGTGTTTATAATGCACATCTTGGCATTTGTCGGCGAATATTTTGATGCACTTACCAGCGTCTCGCGTCATTTTTGTATCTATCAAAAAGACGGATATATCATTTTTAGGAATATCCACTGTCCTCATATCACCACCGTTTTGTATCAAAATGGCTTTTTTAATATAGCATATCAGAGGGTCGAAACCTGAACTTGAGCCGTGAAAAAAGCTCTCCATTTTGCCTAATATCGTTTTCAGCTCTTTCAAGTCTGTTGTTTTTTTAGTGCAAAAAGTGTCATATAGTGCGGCAACCAATGCGCCACTACTGCCTACGCCATAGCCATTGGGTATATTGGATTGAAATATCAAACCTGCATCTAAGGCTTCTGATATAGCTTGGGTATCTAACACAATCGCGTTATTTTTCACCAAATTGGCGAGATAGGCATTAAATTCGGGTAGGTTGTATTGCAACGCTTTGTCGGTTGTATATGCCCATTGCCCACCGAAAATAGGGAGGGGCATGGCTAAGGCTTGAGAACCTTGCAGGACAGTATGCTCGCCGAAAAGCAATAATTTTGAGGGAAAAAAGGTCTCCCATACTGAGGGGGTTAGCATTTTAACGTATGTCAATTTTTTTTAACAAGATTTTAAATTTAATAAAGGCAATAAAGTTTGGGGTTTTTAGTTTTAGGAACAAATATGCTTAACTTAGACAAGCGGTTTTTGATTTTATGATATAAAAAATTTTCGATTTTTTATATCATAAAATCAAAAACCTTCTTAAACTTAAAAAAAAACTATACTCTATCAACTATCATCTATAAACTATCACATCATTTGACAGCACACTTTACACGCAATTTTTTTACAATTCAGTAACCGAAAAAATCTATTAACAATGAGAAATTTCGTAATTGTGTGTGTGTGCAGCATGCTTTCAGTAGCGAGCCTTAATGCCCAATGTTTAGAAGGCGATTGTCAAAATGGTCGTGGTGTCTTTCAATTCGACAACAGTAACAAGTATTCAGGCGATTTTCGTAAAGGCTTGAGACAGGGCAAAGGTACACTTTATTTTGCCAATGGCAATCGCTATACGGGTGATTGGTCAGGCGATTGGCGCGAAGGTTTGGGTATTTATTATTTTACAAATGGCAATACCTACACGGGCAATTTCAAAAAGAACAGATTCAATGGCGGTGGTTCAATGACCTTTCAAAGTGGCAATAAATACGTGGGGTCTTACGAAAACGACTTGCCAAATGGCTCTGGTACGTTCTATTTTGCCAGTGGTGACCGCTACGAAGGCAACTTCAAAAATGGCACATACGATGGCGCAGGCACGATGTTTTATAAAAATAAAGAAAAATATGTAGGCGAATGGTCAAATAACCAACGCCACGGCAAGGGCAAAATGTATCGTGCTGATGGGTCAATGATTGACGGCACTTGGGTGGATGGCACGATGCAAGTATCCGCTAATACAGCTTCAAATACAACTACACAAAACACGCCCCCAAAAGACGCAAATACTGAGGGGTATCAAGACTGCAATAAAGGCTATTGCCGCGAAGGTAAGGGGATATACGTATATGGCGATGGCAGCCGTTGGGTCGGCGACTTTAAGGACGGCACACCCGAGGGGCAAGGAACATGCACTTACGTAAATGGAGACAAATATGTAGGGCGATTTGAGAAACACGCACCACAAGGCGAAGGCACAATGTACTATAAAAATGGGCGCATTTTGTCCGCTATTTGGGATTACGGTCGCCCTGTGGGTGAAATTCCATCGAATAGCAAAATTACAGAAACGGCAGTTGAGGTGGATAGAAGTCCCGAAGTAAAAATATGGGCAGTAGTAGTCGGCGTTGGTCGCTATACTTCGATGCCCGTGTTGAAGTATTCGGATGATGATGCCTATCAATACTATGCTTTTTTGAAAAGCCCAGAGGGTGGTGCATTACCTGATAAGCAATTGCGCGTATTAGTAGATGAAGATGCAACCCGTGCCAATATTTTAACAACCGTGCGTCAAGTGTTTTTACGTGCTGATGAAAACGACGTAATCGTGTTTTATTTTTCAGGTCATGGTTTACCGGGTGCATTTTTACCGCAAGACTATGATGGTATTAACAATAAACTTTATCACAACGATATTAAAAGCATATTGGAACAAAGCAAAGCTAAACATAAAATGTGTATTGCCGATGCGTGCCATAGTGGGTCGCTGTTAGCGATGAAAAAGCCAATTGAAGCGACGATACAGACCTATTACAATGCTTTCAACCAAACAAATGGCGGCTTGGCGTTGCTGATGTCCTCAAAAGGCGAAGAATATTCGTTGGAAGATCAAGGTTTGCGTTCTGGTATATTTAGCCACTATCTTATTCGCGGTTTGAAAGGCGAAGCGGATGTGGACGGCAGCAAAATTGTGTCGGTCAGAGAAATATATGACTATGTCTATAAAAACGTGAGAAGCTATACTTCTAATGTGCAAACACCTACCGTGAGTGGGAAGTTTGATTGGGCGATGCCTGTGGCAGTAGTGCGGCAATAGTTAATTTTGAGTTTTTCTAAAAGAAAAATACTAAAAATACTGAGGGGGTAGGTGTCAGATGCTTTAAAAGCGACTGACACCTTTTCATATAATCAAATCTTCACCCTTGTTCCCAATTTAGCAGATTTATATATCGCTTCTACTACCCTAATATCCCTCAAACCTTCTTCTCCTGTCACAATCAATGGCTTTTTATTTAGCATTGCAAAAGCATCATCATCCATTTGTTGCACCTGTTCGTTTGCCGTAGTAGGCGTTAAAATACCCGCACTACTGGAACCGCCCACGCCCGAATAGGCTGAAAATGGGTCTAATTTGAACCAGCCTTTTTCGCAAGTAACGTTCAAATAATTCATATTCATGCCATAACTGGTGGCACAATTGGCAATCGCCCCGCTTGGAAATTCTAATTGAAAAATGGTCGTTTCGTCCACATCTTTATATACCTCTGGGCGTTGTGTATAGTGGTGCGCTGTGACGGCAATTGGCTCCTCGCCTACTGAGTACCGTGCGCCTTGTAGGGCATATACGCCCATATCGCCCATAACCCCGCCGCCCATTGCTTTACTTTGTTTCCAGTGAGTGGTACGTCCGTCATAATAACCTGCCGCAACGGATACCATTAGCGTTTTTCCAAAAGTTTTTTCTTTCACAAATTTCATAATCTGTTGCGTGTTGGCTTCGTGGTGTAGGCGATAGCCGATGGCAAGGGTCACTTTATTATCTTCACACGCCTTTATCATTGCTTTACAATCTGCAACAGAGGGAGCCATTGGCTTTTCGCACCAAACGTGTTTGCCCGCTTTGGCAGCACGTTCTACATACTCGCGGTGCATCGAAGGTGGCAAAACCACATAGACCACATCTATATCAGGATTGTTGGCAATTTGGTCAAAATTTTGATAGTTATAGACGTTTTTATCAGGTATTTTGTATTGTGCTTGCCATTTTTTCGCTTTTTCGGTCGAGCCTGTGACGATACCCGCGAGGTAGCAATTTTTCGTATGTTGCAAGGCAGGAGCCAGCAAATCAGTACTGTAATATCCTAAACCGACTAAGGCAACACCCAATTTCTCTTTGGGTTTTGAGGGCATTATGGAAAAAGGAACGGCAGCTGTCAATGCGCCTACGCCAACCGTTTTGAGAAAATCGCGGCGTGTGTTGTGTCTGTTTTTCATAGAAAATTGGTTTAAATCTGATAAAAAATGAACAAATTAACCAC
>JAYVKQ010000034.1:0-9339 GCA_043768285.1 Saprospiraceae bacterium
ACTATCGGATTTGTGGGGTTTGAACCCATTATTCGTATTTATCATAAAAAAAGGTGTTTGCCGCAAGACAAACACCTTTTTTTTACAATCATTAATATAATTAATCTTCATCTTTCGCCACCACTTTTTTATCCCCCGCATACAATTCCTTCTCGCTCACTTTAATGATTTTAGCACCACTTTTCAGCTTCCGCGATATGGCTTTATAGGGTGCGGCTATCACTTCTTCACCACCACTTAATCCCTCAGTAATTTGAATAAATTGATTGTCTTGGATACCTGTTTTCACTGTTACCATTTTGACAGTATCACCCGATACAATGAAAACGACCTCTTTGACTGGTTCATTTGCGGCTTTTTTAGGGTCGGCTGGTTTATTGGCTTCTTCCGCTTTTGCTTTTTTAATATCGGCATCTTCCACGCGCGTCGTTACCGATTGAATAGGCACACTCACGGCATCATTTATATCTTTAGTGTGAATAGCCAACGACGCAGACATACCCGGACGGAACGGAGAACGCCCCCCCCTCAGTAAATCGGCATATGACGTTTGTTCGATACGCACTTTTATGACAAAATTTGTCACTTGGTCTGTCGTCAAATTAGGTTGACCTGCGGCAGTAAAAGCATTAGATGCGGTATTCGCCATTTCGGACACACGCCCTTTGAATTTTCTACCAGGGAAGGCATCTACTTCAATATCTACCTCGTTGCCTACCGTGACGCGCAATATATCGTTTTCACTGACATCTACCTGTACTTCCATAGCGTTCATATTAGCAACGCGCATCATTTCTGTACCCGACATTTGAGCAGTACCAACCACACGCTCGCCTTTTTCAACGCTTTTTTTAGTCACAATACCATCTACGGGCGAATAGATGGACGTTTTATTCAAACTTGTTTGCAATTCTTTCAAAGAGGCTTCCGCGCTTTTTAGATTGTATTGTGCCGCTTCCGCACTTTTTTCAGAAGACGATATGTCCGACAACGCCGCTTGTATTTGCGCTTCCGATGATTTGGCATTGGCTTCTTGCTGACGCAATTGGCTTTGCGATGTTTCAAAGTCAGCATCAGACATAATACCGTCTTTGTGCAATTGGTCGCTGCGCTTGAAGCTTTGTTGCACTTGCGCCAATTGTGCTTGCACTTGCTCGCGCTGCGCTATCAATTGCAACTGCCGAGAACGCACACTCTCAATATTCGATAACGCATTGGAATACTGCGCTTTAGACGCATTTACACCCGCCTCGCCGCGTGTCACTTGGCTTTTATATATCTCGGCATTAACCCGCGCTAAGAGTTGACCTGCCCTCACAGAGTCGCCTTCTTTGACGTAAATATCAATCACCTCGCCCGACACATCGGAGCTGATTTTGACCTCTTTTTCTGGAAAAATACGCCCACTCGCGTTCACCACCTCTTGGATAGTCCGCTTTTGCACTTTCTCGGCATATACTTTTTCACCCGTTTTTTTGTCCTTATTCATAAAATAAGCCACTGCAACGAGTACGACAGCCGCCGCCGCTAAAATCCAAATTAATTTATTGCTCTTTTTTTTATTAGCCTGCGCCATGTTTTGTTTTTTATTTTTAAAGTTGTTCGATATTGATTAAAAAGTTAGAGTGAGGAGAGAAAGGTTACACAGAGATTTAGAGAGAAGACACAGAGTTTCACAGAGTTTTTTCCCTATTTAATATTTCTCTGTGAAACGCTATGTCTTCTCTCTAAATCTCTGTGTAACCTTTAAATACTCTATTTCAAACTCAATTTTTTCCCTTCATAAAACTCTACTATTTTCAAGCGGAAAAGGTAGTCGTATTTAGCTACTGTCACATCACGCTCGGCGGTATCCAAATTATTTTTTGCCAAAGTCAATTCAAAACTATTGGCACTGCCTGCAGTGAAACGTTTATCCACGGCATCATAAGCCGATTTTTGAGCATCAAAGGTTTTTGTGGCGGCTTCAAATTGTTTTTTCGCCGCTTTTGCGCTTGCAATAGCATTTTGCACGTCCGATTTGAGCGTTTGCTTATCGCGTTCCAAAACCAACATTTGATTTTCAACGGCTAATTTTTGTCGCTGTATATTTATTTTATTGCGCATGCCATCAAAAATAGGAATGGATAAATTGAGACCCACGCCCTGACCAAAGTTATCACCCAACTGCGATGTATAGGATTTTTTGGGGACATTTATCGCATCTTGAAATGTTTGGCTGATAGTAGCGGGAACGCCATTAATTTTTACTCTTTCTGTCACTTCTTTATCTACAATTGTACCTTTCGTAAAATCCTTAATTGAACTCGAAAAGTTAGAATTAAAACCAGCATTGGCACTCAATACGGGCAATAAATTAGCTTCGGCTATTTTTACCCCAATTTCCGCGCTTTTTATTCTAAACTCATCGGCTTTGATAAACGACTGAGTACTGAGGGCTTGGTTGTATATGGCTTTGAACATATAGCCATCGGGATTAGCATCTTTCGGGACGGCAATCGTCGGTTTTTCGATGCGAAAAGGGGCATCGGGCGATATTTCTAACAAATTTTTCAAATTCAACATACTCAATTCGACGTTATTAGAAGCTGTTACAATTTGCTGTTCGTCCCGTGCCGCTTGCGCTATGAATTCAAAACGGGCAGTAGGGGGCAATTGTCCCGCACGGATTTGCTTCTCGGTACGGTCTAATTGACTTTGCGTACTTTGCAAACGCTTGCGCGCATTTTCATACTGCTCATCATTCAAAAGGATTTGTAGATAGGCTTGTGCGACTTGCAGCGATATGCTCGACACCGATTGCTCGAGGTCTGCTTGCGCCGCCTTAATATCCACATCGCTTTGCTTGATTTGGTTGTTGATACGCCCACCATTATATATGGTAGCCCGCGTGTTCACACTCCAACTATTATAGTTTGTCGTTACATTTTCAAACGTATATGTGGAAGGGTTGACGCTGCGCCCAAAGTTGAAACCCAAATTTGACCCTGCCGAAAGCGTTGGGTAGCGTTCAAAATTGTTTTGCTTATGGTTCAATTGCGCGTTTTTAATCTGAATTTGGCTTTGCTTTATAAGGCGGCTGTTCTCCTGAGCGTGGGTTACACAACGCTCCAAAGTCCATGTCTCCTGTGCTTGCAATCCAAAATGCACCAATGATAAACCTATAATTGTTAATACTTTATACATGAAATATAATTTTATTAAAAAACATATTTTAATTAAATTTAATGTTCCAAAATTTATACCCTTTATGGCAGAATGGGTAGAATATTAATATAACATTTTCAAACTAAACATAACAGGAACACGGACGACGCGGATAAAAATTGGATTTACACGGATTTTATCCTATAAGACGTAAACAGAATCCGTGTAAATCTAATTTTATCGGCGTCGTCCGCGTTCCTAATACGTCCTAAAATGCCTCAAAATACTGAGGGGGTAGCCCCTTTCAATATTTGAATACAATTTTATGGCAACTAAGTCAAACCATATCATTTATTTATATTAAATATAGAAATTGATAGATGAATGGCGAAAAAATGGCTATACCAGTAGGCAACAGGCTACTGTACCTTACTCTTTTTTTGGAAAAAAAGGCAAGTGGTTTCCAAAACCGCCATTCTACCACAAATTTAAAGTCATTGGTAATTACAAATTGTTGATTTTCAATAGCTTTAAAAGAATAGTAGGATACAGTAACAATAGGCAGTAGGCAGTAGGCAATTGCTTATTGCCTACTGCATAGTCTCCAATCACCTATTAAAATTAAAAAAATACGAAAAAACCAACTTGTTAGGCTGAAAAAAACTTTAGACGCTATATCTTTGCGAGCGATTTGTAAAACACCTTTTAATTATCAAATTGCAATATGCCAAAAGATACCTCATTAAAGTCCGTCCTTATTATTGGCAGCGGACCCATTATCATCGGGCAAGCCTGCGAATTTGACTATTCAGGC
Source organism: Saprospiraceae bacterium (assembly GCA_043768285.1). GTDB lineage: Bacteria > Bacteroidota > Bacteroidia > Chitinophagales > Saprospiraceae > JAAFJT01. Next base: position 3,962 of record JAYVKQ010000034.1, read on the forward strand.
AGTCAAGCCTCTCGTTCTCTACGCGAAGAAGGCATCGAAGTTATCCTTATTAATTCCAATCCAGCCACTATTATGACCGACCCCGTCACGGCAGATCATATCTATCTGATGCCCTTGACAGTGGAAAGTATTATAGAGATTTTAGAAAAACACAATATTGACGCGGTGTTACCCACTATGGGCGGTCAAACCGCCTTGAACCTTGCCATCGAAGCCGATAAGCAAGGCGTATGGGAACGTTTCAATTGCCGCATGATTGGTGTAGATGTAAAAGCTATCGAATTGACCGAAGACCGCGAGCAATTCAAGCAACTCATGTTGCGTATTGGTATGGACGTTGCGCCCTCTCAAATTGCCAACTCTTATTTAGAGGGCTACGAAGCGGCACAAAAGATTGGTTTCCCTTTGGTTATTCGCCCTTCTTTTACGTTGGGTGGTTCTGGCGGCGGCTTTGTTTTAAAAGAATCGGAGTTCAGCGATGCACTCAAACGCGGTTTAGATGCTTCGCCTACGCATGAGGTTTTGGTAGAAAAAGCCGTTTTTGGTTGGAAAGAATTTGAATTAGAGCTTTTGCGCGATGCGAATGACAATGTCGTTATCATTTGTACGGTCGAAAACCTCGACCCAATGGGTATTCACACAGGCGACTCTATTACTGTTGCTCCCGCTATGACATTGAGTGATACAGCGTTTCAAAATATGCGCAATTCTGCTATATTGATGATGCGTTCGTTAGGTAATTTTTCAGGTGGTTGTAATGTCCAATTTGCCATGCACCCCGAAACGGAAGAATTAATTGCCGTAGAAATAAACCCGCGCGTAAGCCGTTCTTCCGCTTTGGCGAGTAAGGCAACAGGCTACCCGATTGCAAAAATTGCCGCTAAATTAGCCATTGGCTACAATTTAAATGAATTAAAAAATCAAATAACAAAAACAACTTCTGCCTTCTTTGAACCCACTTTGGATTATGTGATTGTAAAAATGCCACGCTGGAATTTTGATAAATTCCCGGGTGCTGATGATACATTGGGTTTGCAAATGAAATCCGTAGGCGAGGTCATGTCTATCGGGCGCAACTTTTTAGAAGCCTTGCAAAAAGCCTGTCAATCGCAAGAAAACGGACGTGCTGGTTTGGGTGCTGATAAAAAAGAATGGATTAGAACCGAAGATATATTAGGACGCTTGGAAAAAGCGAGTGATGATAGAATTTACCGTGTGAAAGACGCTTTGCGCTTAGGTATTCCTTCAAAAAGCGTCCAAAAACTGACGGGTATTGACCCGTGGTTTATCGCCCAAATCAAGCGTTTGGTAAAATATGAGGAAGAACTACAACGCTTTAATGTGGCAGAAGATATACCAAAAGATTTTTTATTGGAACTGAAACAGCATGGTTATTCTGATACCCAAATTGCTTGGATTTTACGCATAAAAGAAGAAGAAGTGACGCGATACCGTAAAAAATGTGGTATTCGACGCACGTATAAAGTGGTAGATACTTGTGCCGCAGAGTTTGAGGCTAAAACACCTTATTTTTACTCTACTTTTGAAGGCGAAAATGAAAGTATTCCTTCTGATAAAAAGAAAATCATCGTGCTCGGCTCAGGACCAAACCGTATTGGGCAAGGTATTGAGTTCGATTATTGTTGCGTACATGGGTTATTGGCGATAAAAGAAGCGGGTTATGAAGCTATTATGGTCAATTGTAATCCCGAAACCGTTTCAACGGATTTTGATATTGCAGATAAACTCTATTTTGAACCTGTCTATTGGGAACATCTTTTAGAAATTATTGAGCTTGAAAAACCCGAAGGTGTTATCGTACAATTAGGCGGACAAACAGCTTTAAAATTGGCTGAAAATCTGCACAAAGCGGGCATAAAACTCATCGGTACAAGCTACGATAATATGGATATTGCCGAAGATAGAGGGCGTTTTTCAGATATGCTCAAACATTTGGATATTCCGTATCCGCTTTATGGCGTAGCGGCTGATACAGACGAAGCCTTAGTTTTGGCAAATAAAATAACATATCCCGTTTTGGTACGCCCAAGTTATGTTATTGGCGGACAGAGTATGAAAATTGTTATCAATGACGCAGAATTAGAAAAAGCGGTGCTCAATATTTTTAAGCTCATGCCCGATAATCGTGTCTTGATTGATAAATTTCTCAGTCATGCCAAAGAAGCAGAAGTAGATGCTATTTTTGATGGTGATGAGTTGCACATCATGGGTATTATGGAACACATTGAACCTGCGGGTATCCACTCGGGCGACTCTTCGGCGATGCTACCCACCTATAGTTTAGGACCTATCGTCCTTGACCAAATGGTGGAATATGCTGAAAAGTTAGCCAGAGCATTGAATATCAAGGGATTAATAAATATTCAATTTGCGATAAAAGATGATAAAGTATATGTGATTGAAGCCAATCCCCGCGCCTCACGCACAACGCCTTTCATCGCCAAAGCCTACCAAATCCCCTATTTGAATATCGCAACTAAGGTGATGATGGGTACGCATAAATTGAAAGAGTTTACATTTGATAAAAGATTGGAAGGTTACGCCATCAAAGTACCTGTTTTCAGTTTCAATAAATTCCCGAACGTGGACAAACGCCTCGGACCAGAAATGAAATCAACGGGCGAAGCCATTCATTTTATCAAAGATTTGAAAGACCCTTATTTTAGAGAATTGGATAGAAATCGGTATATGTATTTGTATCAATAGGTAATGAAGTATGAAGTATGACCTATTTTTGAAAGACTTAATATTTCATACTTCAAAAAATACGATACAATGAAAGATAGGTTTTCAACTCAGTCAGGCGCATATGCTCAATTTCGCCCGCATTATCCTAAAATACTGTTTGACGATATATTGAAGCATGTTCCTTATATTAGTCGTCAAGCAGCTTGGGATTGTGCTACGGGCAATGGACAAGCAGCGAAAGTATTGGCGAACTATTTTAAAAAGGTATATGCTACAGATATTAGTCAAAAACAACTGGGTAATGCATTCATTTCAGACAATATTATTTATAGCATAGGCAAAGCGGAGGACAGTGTTTTTGACCCTAATATGTTTGATTTGATAACCGTTGCGCAAGCGATACACTGGTTCGATTTTGAAAATTTTTACGCGGAAGCAAAGCGTGTTGCAAAGCCAAATGCCATAGTTGCTATTTGGGGATATGGCACATTAAGCCTTGATTATCAACCGCTTAATACATTATTCTGGCATTTTTATAACCATACGATAGCTACTTATTGGGATACTGAACGACGACATATTGATGCGCATTACAAGACAGTCCCTTTCCCATTTCGTATAATAGAGACCCCTCAGTATGAAATGGTTTTTAAATGGAATAGGGTTGACTTTGAAGGTTATTTAAACACATGGTCGAGTGTGCAAAATTTTCAAAATAAAGAAGGGTATAATCCAGTTACCAACTTGATGCATGATATTAGGAAATATTGGAAAGATGGTATAAAGCATACAGTTCGTTTTCCTATTTTTATGACAATAGGTAGAGTAGAAAATATCCAATAAAAACCTAAAAATACTGAGGGGGTGTCACTATTGTGTTAATTAACGTCATAAGGGCACATTTTTTTTAATAACATATTATAAATTTAAAAATGATAAAAAGAATAATAACGATGGCAATCGTTTTCGCTGCATTTGCAGTAAATGCACAAAAAATTGGGCACTTAAATTCGGGCAATATGCTTACACTCATACCCGAAACAGCCAAAGCAGATTCGGGATTGACAATATACCGCAACGATTTGTTGATGGAAGGCGACTCAATCGCCAAAGTATTTGAACAAGACTACAAAGTGTATATTGAAGCCTACAAAGCAGGTACACTTTCTGCCTTGCAATCGCAAAAAAGGCAAGAGGAATTGCAGAAAAAGCAACAATATCTACAAGCCTACGCACAAGAGGTTGAAGAGCGCGTGGCTAATTTGCGTCGTCAATTATTGCAACCTATATTAGCGAAATTGGACGAAGCTATTCGCGCCGTGGCTAAAGAAAATGGCTACAATTTCATTTTTGATACAGGGACGGGGGCAACTCTATATGCCGCCGAAAGTGATGATGTCGCACCTTTGGTTAAGAAAAAGCTGGGGTTATAGAAATTTAACGATAAAATAAAGGCTATCTCGTAATTGAGGTAGCCTTTATTTTTTATGGAAAACCCGTTACGCCGCGCCTGTACCGTCTGCAAATCCAGCAGTACTACTACCAGTTAGGGTTTGCAACGAAATATTTACACAATCTATTTATTTAGTTTTTCCCATATTTAGAGATCAGCTCCTCTGGGATAAATAGGTAAATGATGGCATTCCTTTCCTCCTTATCATTTAAGCCTTTGACCACTCCTTCAAGCACAATGGGGTCAAATTTTTTGGAATATACCTTAATCATTTCCTTCAAATATTCTGCCCGCAAGTCGGGTAAGTGGGTATTTCTGAAATTGGTCTTAGGCGTTTTCTTATTTATGGGTGTATTTGAAAACCGTTCTTTATCAGCCTTTTGCGACAAGACAGTAATGTCTTCATAAAGAAATTGGTCGTTTAATTTGCCCGAAAAAGTAGCTTGTCCAGATATGTCAGCACTGCCTTGAATAAACAGTTTTATTTTTTGCTGATCACCTTTATTCATGGTATGCAAAGCTTCTGTCACAAATGCACCAATGGTTGAACCGTATTTTTTACGAAAATCACTTTTACTGATGAAATATTCACCTGGTCCAAACAGCAACTTAACATTCTTATTTGCATCTTTGAGTTGTACTTCAAAATAGCGTCCTTTCTCGCCTTCGACCACTTCGTTGTCGGGATGAAATACAGCATTCCAATAGGGTCTTTCCACTTCAAAACTTTCCGCCCATTCTTTCACAAGAACGGGATTGAGCATAATATCTGATGTTCCATACTCCTTTTTGATGGTTTCCTCTTCTTGCTTCAACTCTTCTGCTTGTTTGGTTTGTTCCTCTACTTCTTTCGTCACGGCTTGCGTTTTTTCTTCTACCTGTTCTTCTTCTTTGGTCGCTTTGTCAATTCCTTTATCCAGTTCTTCCACGTCCGACTCGGTCGTTTCTTGCTCATTTTTGCTTTCCTCTATTTTGGTATCTAATTCTTTTTGGCTGATGCAATCCGATTTTTCATCAAAAATATGATACCGCTTAATGAAGTCTTGAATCACGCCTTCGAGTGCGGCTGCTTTTTCACCAGCCTGCTTCAATTTATCTTTCATACCAGACTTTTCAGCTATTAACTCTATCAATTCCTTTTTCAAACCATCGAGGTTGCCGACTTTGGCATCATACACCTTTTTGATATTGTCCAATTTTTGATCAAATCTTTCGA
>JAYVKQ010000035.1:0-16265 GCA_043768285.1 Saprospiraceae bacterium
ACAGATTGCTTCGTCGTACCTCCTCGCAATGACAGTTTATTTTAATAGAAAAATCCTAAATCTAATAAAAAAAACGTCTTGTAAATCAAAGACTTACAAGACGTTTTAAAGTTGTGTGATCCGGACAGGACTCGAACCTGTAACCTACTGCTTAGCATACCACTATGGTTTTCACCACCCCCTCAGTATTTTTTGAAGGGTTTGTTGGTCTGGACTATATCTTCACCATTTCAGGTGTGATGCGTATAGTCTCTACGGAACTTCCCGATAATCGGCAGCAAATTTTACATTCGCTGTTTGATTATTTCTCGGTGTATTTACCCTCAAAGCCAATGTTGTATTGTTGTCAAAGAGATGTGGATTGAAGTAGTAACAAATATCATTGTCTATGCAATACACACAATACAAATCAATTTCTGCTAAATCCACTTTTTTAGTATGTACTTTTTTACTATCAGAATAACTTGATTCAAATCGAACAGTTAACGAACCATTTTTATCAATAGTTCTTGTTTTGACTTGAACTCTTTTGAATGCATTATTTTTATAAATAACTAAATCAAAAGGAGCGTGTTCCGACATTGGAAAACAAACTAAAAAGCCTTTGCTACATAAATCAGCTTGAGCTTTCAATACGCCTAAATCACCTTTGGTTTTAGTATGATGTATTTTCATACGGTAAACATAAGGCTTTTAGGAATTTCCTCGGTATTGTCATGCCTTAAACTTTTTTAAGACGAAGAGTTCACCGATACAGCACCATCCACTTTTTACATTCTTTTTCTGTAAAAAGGCTCCTAACATTAAAGGCAGTTGCTCTATCCATTGAGCTACCAGACCATAAATTTCAAGTTGCGCTGCAAATTTATAACCAATATCGCATAAATACAAGAAAAATGAGACTTGATTATAAAATTTCTATTTTCATCATTAACTTTGAGTAGTTTTTACCAAAAAGAATAAAACGGTGGCACGGCTGTATGAGGTATTATCAATGAGTGGGTTAGTTCAGCCGTGCCACCGTTAAACTATCGCCTTTATTATGACAACTACCACTGCGCCACAACGCCTAATCGCTCTCGATGTTTTTCGCGGCTTGACGATTGCCTTGATGTTTACGGTCAATACGCCTGGCACATGGGCGTTTGTGTATCCGCCACTGTTGCACGCAAAATGGCAGGGCTGGACACCAACCGACTGGGTATATCCCTTTTTTCTATTCACGGTAGGCGTAGCGGCTTGGTTTTCTTTAAAAAAGTACCACAATACGCAAACACCCCGCGATGTCTATTTCAAAATCATCAAGCGCGGGACGCTGATATTCCTCATTGGGGTAGGGCTTGTGCTTTATCTCAATACGCTCACTACATATCATAATATGCGGATAATGGGCGTGTTGCAGCGCATTGGTATAGCGTATATGATTGGCAGTTTGATATGTGTCGCGTTTAGCCAAAGGACAGTCGCAATAATCGGGGCAGCCCTATTGGTTGGCTATTGGCTAATCATGAAATTTTACAGCGACCCAACCTATCCGTTTGGCTTCCACGATGGGGCGCATTATTTGGGCGTTGAAAACAATATTGTTACTAAAGTTGACAATTGGCTTTTGGGCGCAACGCACCTCTATAAAGGCTATGATGCTATTCCCTTCGACCCCGAGGGTTTGTTCTCGACCCTACCCGCAGTCGTGACGGTTATATTGGGTTTTTTTACGGGCAGATTGATAGATACGTACCCAAATCGCTCCGAATTGGTGCAAAAAATGGCATTATATGGTCTTGCAGCCTTGGGATTGGGCTATCTTATGGATTTTGAATTTCCGATAAATAAGCCCATATGGTCGAGTAGTTATGTGGTCTTTATGGCAGGTTGGTGTTTGGTCATCAATGCGCTTTTGATATGGTTGATTGATATTAAACCTACCTATAAACAAACGGCGGTGGTCGCTCTACCGTTGCTCGCTTTGACAGTCGGTTACGCCGTTTTTAAAGACCCCCTCAGTATTTTTCTTGGCGAAACGAGCTATAACTCATGGCTATCGGCTTTTGTGGCTTTGTCGGTTATCACCCTATTGTTCAGCATTTTCAATAATCAAAACGTCAAAAATTGGACAACCCCGTTCTTAGTTTTGGGCATGAATTCGCTATTGGCTTTCGTCATATCGGGTATGTATGTCAAGACTTTGAGTAGAATAAAATTTGACAGTAGCTACGAAACGGTCATAGAAAAAGAGAACAATAATGCCATCGTCCCAAAGCGAATCGGTGGCACACAAAAACTCTACGAGGAAGTATTTATACCCTTAACGAATGACAAAACCCAAGTATTAGCCTACAAAAATAAGATATTGACCAGCAAAGATACGCCCGAGGCATATGCGCAATTTGCCGCCAATCAGAAATTGAGTTCGCTCTTGTATGCCCTGTTTCATGTGGTTTTGTTTTGGTTTATATTGTGGCTTTTTTATAGGAAGGGGGTGTTTTTGAAGGTATAGAGAAAAGAATTACATAGAGGTTATACAGAGAAGGCATAGAGTTTCACAGAGTTTTTTTATGCTCTGTGAAACTCTGTGCCTTCTCTGTCGATACTCTGTGTAATATACCAAAACTACTGTTTCGTCAAAAACAATTTCTGCCCATTCGTCCCTGTAATCAACAGTTTTCCATTTTCGATATAGTAACGCCCTAAATGAACGGTTTGAGCTTTGCCTTTATCCGTCGCTTGTATATATAATTGATTATCAATGTTATACCACAATACATTCGGCAAGGCTTGACTACCGCCTTGACTACTACCTGAATAATTGCTACCACTTATCCCCGCCCTTGACCCACCATCGGACACTGACCCATCGGCAAAAAAAACCATACTTTGACTGAACGAACCACTCATGGCATTGTCGCCATAGCCCGAGTTATAGCTTTCGTTTTTTGTCCATTTGCCCACCAAATTTGGGTCATTGGTCGCGCCAGAAGGTAATTGGGGCTTCGAATACTGAGGGGGTGTCGTTGTAGCGGCACTACTCCTATTTTGCGCTTGTTTTTTAGTGAATTTGATAGCAATATTAGCCGTTTGCCCATTGGCTGTGAGGGTAAAATTTAGGGGTAATTCACTCCCTTTCAATACGCCTTCAAAGTTGAAAGTGATACCAAGCGTAGGTTCGTGGGCAGTACCGCGTATTGCGTTGCCATTGGTTGTGGCTTCAATATCATACTTCTGTTGGCTATCTTTCATATCGCCCACAACGGTATTGTTCCCTTCGCTCGATAGGGTCATCACCATATTGTCGTTGTTATAAAAGCCTTCGTAAGTGCCGTTGAAAGCGGTCTGGGCTGTCGATAAGGCAGGTATGTATGAGATTAGGAAAATAAGAATACGCATGGATGAGGTTTTAATAAAAAAATAGAATTTGAATAACTTGAAAATATTTACATATGCTTTTTCGAAGCCTTGTTTTGTGAGTTATCTTCTGCAAATAATTTTCCCCAAAAAAAAGTATTTGATTTGTCATATATAAATACGCTATCAAGTATATGTTGTTGACGGGCGTTTAGTTGGTAATCACCTTCTTCATTGTATCTAATAGTTTTCACAAAATAGTCACTCACCAATTCAGTGCCACCAAGACAACCATTGCGTGTTATTACATGAAGCGTATCTTTTGAATGTTTGAGTAGGACTGAAAATATTGTATCATGTTTTGTCTTCAACAAAGCCTCAAAAGCATAACATCTTACAACCCCACTTTTATGATTTGTTAAATCAATAAGTTGTTCAATTGTCGCCATATTTTGTAATTGCTCATAATATGACCATTGCGAAGATGTTTGACCTGCTGCGCCAACATATTCACTTTCTACACAATTTCCAAGAGCAAGTGCTTTAATAATACTATCTAACGAATTTTTATTAGAAGAATTATGGGTTTCTACATTTTTTGAATTGTTCAGACAAGCATAAAACAAAAAAGGCAATGTCAGATATAATAATTTTTTAAGATTAGCCATTCTAAGTTGAGTTTTTAATATTCAAAATCGAATTTATGATAAGTAAACGCCAAACTGAAAGATGTTTAAGTCTGTATCACCCCCACATTAAACTTCTCCACAGGCGCATTATTCGCCGCTTCAATGCCCATCGAAATCCAACGACGGGTATCCACGGGGTCAATAATGGCATCTACCCACATTCGGGCGGCTGCATACTGAGGGGTAGTCTGTTCGTCATATCGGTTTTTGATGGTGTCGTATAGGGTTTGTTCTTCTTCGGGTGTGGGTGTTTGCCCTTTGGCTTTCATGCTCGATGTCTGGATTTGCATCAATACTTTTGCTGCCTGTGCGCCACCCATCACGGCAATTTTGGCAGTGGGCCACGCCACGATTAGGCGCGGGTCGTAAGCCTTGCCGCACATCGCGTAATTGCCTGCGCCATAGCTATTGCCCATCACGACTGTGAATTTTGGGACGGTAGAGTTCGCTACCGCGTTCACCATTTTTGCCCCATCTTTGATAATGCCACCGTGTTCGCTACGGCTGCCGACCATAAAGCCTGTGACATCGTGCAAGAACACCAACGGAATTTTCTTTTGGTTGCAATTCATCACAAAACGGGTCGCTTTATCTGCCGAATCGCTGTATATCACGCCGCCAAACTGCATTTCGCCCTTGCCATTTTTAATTACTTGTCTATTATTGACCACTATACCGACTGCCCAACCGTCAATCCGCGCATAGGCACATATGATGGTTTTGCCATAATCTTCTTTATAAAATGTCAATTCCGACTTATCCACAAGGCGTTTTAATAACTCGACTGTATTATAAGGCTTGGCATTGCCTTCTGGGAAAATTTCGTATAATTCGGTCTCAGAATACTGAGGGGGGGCTGGTTTGATGCGGTCAAAACCCGCCGTCTCAAACTTGCCGTATTTATCAATCAATTTTTTAATCGTATCCAAACAAACGGTATCGTTAGGCACTTTATAATCAATAACACCACTGATTTCAGCATGGGTTTTCGCACCACCCAATGTTTCTTTGTCAATATCTTCGCCAATCGCCGCTTTCACCAAATAAGGTCCCGCTAAGAAAACCGAGCCTTGACCGTCCACTATCAGCGACTCGTCACTCATAATCGGCAAGTACGCGCCACCTGCCACACAACTGCCCATAATAGCCGCAATTTGCGGAATACCCATCGCGCTCATCTTCGCATTGTTGCGGAATATGCGCCCAAAATGCTCTTTATCTGGAAATATTTCGTCTTGCATCGGCAGAAATACCCCTGCCGAATCCACCAAATAGACAATCGGCAAACGATTTTCCATCGAAATCTCTTGCGCCCGAAGGTTCTTTTTGCCCGTTATCGGAAACCACGCCCCCGCCTTCACTGTCGCATCATTGGCTACGACAATACATTGTTTGCCACCGATATAGCCCATCACAACGACCACGCCCCCCGCAGGGCAACCGCCTTGTTCGGGATACATCCCGTAGCCCGCGTGCGCCCCAATTTCAATCTGCGGTTTGTTGGCATCTAAAAGGTAAGCCACGCGCTCGCGGACGGTCATTTTGCCCTGTTCGCGCTCCTTGTCAAGGCGTTTTTTGCCGCCGCCTTCGTATATTTTTTCCAATTGCTGCCGCATATCCATCACCATCAAGCGCATCGCATCTTGGTTTTTGGCAGCTTCGAGATTTATTTTTTCTGTCATAATAAGTGTAACAATAGGAACTATCGGGTGTTCAAGAAAATAAAGTATTTGGCAAATATAAGGCAATTTTTACAAAAATTTATAGGAACACTGATGGAACGGATTTGGCGGATTTACACGGATTTTTCAAAAAAAAATTAGTGTAAATTCGTCTAATCCGTTCCATCAGTGTTTCTAATATAATCCATTATCCGCTGCGTAGCCCCTTGATTATCAAGTATATATTGTCGTGCCGCCATAGCTGATTTCTCATAATGCGAAGCCTCATTTAACGCTACCATACACGCCCTAAATTGGTGATAGTTGGCAATCGAAAACGCGCCGCCTGTTTCGATTAAGTGATTGGCTTCTTCAAATTTGGCGTATTTTGTACCAAAAAGGACAGGCAAATCAAAGGCAATAGGCTCTAATGTGTTGTGAATACCTTTGCCAAAGCCGCCGCCGATATAGGCAATGCGCCCGTAGCGATAGAGGGCAGAGAGCATACCCACGTTGTCAATAATCAATATTTTAGGGAAGATATTAGGGATTTTCGCCCCATTTTTTTCAAAATCTGAATAGAGAATAGCTTGTTGTGGTAGGGATTTTACCAAGCGTTCAATATTGCTTTTCGATATGTCGTGTGGGGCGAAGATATATGCCCAATCTTGAAATTCTGCATCTTGTAGCAAGGGCAATATCACATTTTCGTCCGCTTCCCAAGTGCTGCCACAGACGAAAACGGGGGCATTTTCTACAAATTTTTCTATCACATCAAAGCGTTTTCCTTCATTTGGGATATTCCGTACACGGTCTATGCGCGTATCACCCGCTTGCGTGACGTTCTCAAAACGGTGTTTTTTAAGGGTTAATACTGAGGGGGTGTTCTGCACAAAGAAGTGCGTAAAACAAGTCAGCATTTTCTTGAAAAAATAGCTGTACGGCGACCACCACGCAAATTGTTTTGCTCTAAAAATGCCCGAAACGAGTAGGGTAGGGATACCTTTTTGCTTTAAAATGCGGAGATAATGATACCAAAATTCATATTTTACAAAAATCGCTATATCAGGTTTTATTATATCTAAAAAGCGCGTGGCAATGTCGGCAGTATCCAAAGGCAAATAAAAAATGCCATCTGCCAACGGGTAATTTTTGCGGATTTCATAACCCGATGGCGAAAAAAAAGTCAATATAATTTGGTGCTGCGGGTTCTCGTTTTTTATCGCTTCAATAAGTGGCCTGCCTTGTTCAAATTCGCCCAAAGAGGCTACGTGTATCCAAAAGCGTTTAATAGGGAGGGGGGAGGCGTTTTTAAGATTTATATCCGCAATTTTATTGTCTATCTTTTTTAAAATATCTTTGCGCCCATCTAACCAAAGCCGTGCTTTTGGGTTGATATGTGCTGCAATAGGTAGTCCTATTTTTACTATAAAAATTAATATATTATAAATAAAAATCATGTATAAAATATTGAAATTTTATTTTTTATATATCACAGAGTTTAGACGGAGAAGACACAGAGTTTCACAGAGTTTTTTTTATTTCTCTGTGAAACCCTGTGCCTTCTCTGTCTAAACTCTGTGACAATTTTCTCTTTAAACTCATTTTTTCCAAGTCACCAAAAAGATACCCAAAAGCACCACGCCCGTACCCAAAAGTTGCAATGCTGTAATATGTTCGCCCAAAAGGAAATACGCTAAAATGATAGTCGCTACGGGTCCCGAAAAGCCAATTATGGACGAATTGCTCGCTCCCACAAGACGAATACCTTCTACGATTAAAAAAATCGGAATAACAGTGGCAATGATTGTCAGCCAAACAGTTAGATAGTAAATTTCCTTTGGATAATGGAAAATATCAACGCCATTATAGGCATAAGATTGTATCAAACAAGGGACAGTTGCCGCCATCATCGCATAGCAACTGAATTTGACAGAACCAATACGCTGCACCATTTGACCCGTTCCAATCACAAAGAGCGAATAGGTAAACGCACAAGTGAAAATGTACATTGCCCCGCGCCAAAAGTCTTTTTGCAGCCTCAAGCCTACCTCACCTATGAAGATAATTGCTACGCCAATGTAGGTCAAAAGCAAGGCGAAATACTGAGGGGGTGTTATTTTTTTCTTTAAAAAAACTGCTGAAAGCATGACGACCATTGTCGGATAGGTAAACAATATCAATCGCTCAACCCCTGCGCTCACGTATTGCAAACCCAGAAAATCAAGCATACTCGATACATAATAACTTAATATGCCTAAGCCGCTAATGGTCAGCCAATCTTTCTGACTTAGGCGCACATTATCCGCTTTTTGAGCCAAATATAGAGCAATAACAATAAAAAAAGGCAATGAAAACACCATCCGCAAGCTGATAACCGATATGGTATCAATATGGTATTGATACATCAATTTGATGAGCACCGCCTTAGATGAAAAACCAATATTGGCAATCACGAGTATTAGAACGCCTATCCAAAAGCGTGAGGAAATGTTTTTATTGATGGTTGTAGTAGTCAAAATGTTGTACATATTGTGCAACGGAACAGCGTTCCGTTGAAGTTGAACGAAACAACGGAACAGCGTTCCGTTGCACTTATGACGTACAAAACAACACTTTATTGATTGGAAAAGTTGGACAATACTGAGGGGGTATTACGATGGTCAAAACGGTGTTTTATAATAGCCTTTTAGTTTTTTCTTCAAAACCTGAAAAAATTAACTACTTTTGTAACTTTCAAAACCTTCTGAAAGATTTTGGAGTTAAATGGTTATCTAAATTATACATATGGAATGGCAAGACGGTAAAAAGAAGTTTATTCAAACTTGGGGCACTATGGGTGGCGATTGGGGTATCAACCGCACAATGGCGCAAGTACACGCACTTTTGATGATTTCGCCTGCCGCACTCACGGCAAAAGACATCGAAGGCGAGCTAGAAATTTCATCTGGCAACGCCAATATGAATATCCGTATGCTCATGGATTGGGGCTTGGTGCATAAAGAACTCGTTCCGGGTGACCGTAAGGAGTACTTTGTCGCTGAAAAAGATATGTGGAAAGTAGTGCGCCAAATCATCATCAACCGCAAGAAAAAAGAACTCGAACCGATGCTCAAAGTCTTGGAAGATATTTCTGGTTTTGAAGAAAATTGCCCCGAAGCAGAGTCGCTTTCAAAAGCTATTCACGATATTAAAATGTTTTCTTCAAAAGCGGATAATATTTTGGATGTGTTGGTCAAATCGGATAGCAATTGGTTTGTGAGCAAGTTTATGACGATGGTGAAGTAATCTCTAATGTATAGTCATTAGCGTTCAAAAGATTTTGTTTTAAAAATAATGTGTTGATTTTCAATGACTTACAGTGCTTTCCGACAAAGGTTTAGTAAACTGAAAATTATTTTTTTTGAAAAAAAAATAATTTTCAGTTTACTAAACCTACGCACGAAACGTTTTTATGCTATTTACCAAATTCCTTTGAACACTAATGATGTGTAGTTGAAAATGGATAATGCACACTTTTCATCTTATCCAAATTAGCGTAATTCGTATTTTAAATTCGCCTTATTCGTGTTCAAATGATAAAAAGAAAGGCTTGACGCACTAAATACGTCAAGCCTTTTTTTATTTTACAGAATATAATCTACATTTGCGTTTCATTATTGTACCCCTCAGTATTTTCACCAATTAATCATCAAAATAACGTTTTTTATGGGCGCACCTACGATTGCAGTTGCAGGAAAAAAAGCTACCCGCGATGGGTTCGGCGATGGTATTTTAGAAATTGGCAGACAAAACCCCAAAGTTATGGCGCTCACTGCCGACCTTTTGGGGTCTCTGAAATTGGATAATTTTATCAAAGAATTTCCAGACCGCTTTGTGCAAGTCGGTATTGCCGAAGCCAATATGATTGGCATTGCGGCAGGTTTGGCAACGGCGGGTAAAATTCCTTATACCACTACTTTTGCCAACTTCTCGACCAGCCGCGTATATGACCAAATCCGCCAATCGGTAGCATACTCGCATAAAAATGTCAAAATTTGCGCTTCTCACGCGGGTGTGACGCTTGGCGAAGACGGCGCAACCCATCAGATATTGGAAGACTTGGGTATGATGCGTATGCTACCTGGCATGACGGTCATCAACCCTTGTGATTATAACCAAACGAAATTGGCGACGATGGCAATTGCCGAGCATTATGGTCCTGTCTATTTGCGTTTTGGTCGTCCTTCGTGGCCTATGTTTACAGAAGGTTTGCCGTTCGAAATTGGTAAGGCATTGCCTTTGACCGAAGGCAGCGATGTGACGATTATTGCCACAGGGCACTTGGTTTGGAATGCTTTGGAGGCTGCAAAAGCTCTAAATACTGAGGGGGTAAGCTGCGAAGTCATTAATATCCACACTATCAAGCCTTTGGATGCAGCGACTATCTTGGATTCGGTATCGAAAACAAGATGCGTGGTATCAGCTGAGGAACATCAAAAAGCGGGTGGTTTGGGTAGTGCCATAGCGGAACTATTGAGCCAAAAAATGCCCGTTCCACAAGAGTTTGTTGCCGTCAATGATAGCTTTGGCGAAAGTGGAACGCCTGACCAATTGATGATAAAATATGGCTTGGGCGTTGATGATGTTATCAATGCGGTGAAGCGGGTTTTGAAGAGAAAGAAGTAAAATTAAACATCATATAAAAAAAGCCATATTGTCATTGATAATGTGGCTTTTTTGTTTTATTAATTGATATATAATATTTTACGTATTTAGAAATATTTAAAACTGTAATTTTAGATATAGTCACTGTGGCAATATTAGGCAGGGCGATTGAAATCGCCCCCTATTGATAGATTTCCAAGACCAAAATCAATAGCGGGCGATTTCAATCGCCCTGCCTAATATGACAATATGCTAATATACCCTAAACCATATCTATTTCAAAAACTCAGACGGCATCTGTCCCGTCACCTTTTTCACTGCCCGATTGAACGTGGATTTTGAATTGAAACCACAATCGAAAGCAATTGCCAGAAGCGTGAGGTGTTGCAATTTAGGGTCTTTGATTTTTTCTTTAAAAACTGTCACGCGAAAAGCGTTTACAAAATCATTGAAATTTTTTTGAAAAGCGGTATTAATAACGTTGGAAATCAATGAGTTATGCGTACCCAGCTTATCTGATAAATCGCTCAAAGTGAGTTCGGGATTGAGATAGAGTTTCTCTTGAATCATGATAGTTTCAATTTTTAATCGCCATTTTTCTAAATCTTCGGAGCTTATTTTTTGCTCCAATTTAACAGCCTCTGCCGTTTTTTCTTCAATATGGGTTATCGTTTCTGTCTTATCTAAGGCTTCCATAATGGGCATATACGCTGTCAATGATACCTGTGTTTCATCAAAAACAATATGCCGTGGCTGTGCTTGAATATAGGCGGCAAAGCTGATGTAATAAACGATTGTGGCAACGATAGCGCGGAATATCCAATCTTGCCAATACGACAATTCTATCCACAAACCCAATATGAAAAAGACCAACGCCATTAAAATGCCAATCGCTATTGCCCATAAAAAATGTTGATACCAAGCAAAGCGCACCCCCTCAGTATCTGAGCGTTCAATTGGCAACCAACGGAGGTATTTTCGATATAGATTGACCGCCAGCGCCATATACGCCACTAAGGAAATAATTTCGATATAGCGCGTTATATCCCCAATAAAAAAGGGATGATGCACTGTTTTTGCCCACCAACTGACCATATCTTGCCCCATCATGTAAATACCAAAATGATACACAAAATAGACAATGAAAGGCAAAAAATGCTTGAAATCTGTGCGTGTAAAGCGAAAATTAGTATTGATTTGCGTTCTCAGATAGTAATAGATAATAGGTCCTACTACCAAACCAACGTCTTGCGGAAAGAACCACATTTTTTGCCCCAATATGTAGATGCCCATAAAACCCAGCATAGAAGGCAAGTTCGATATGCACAAGGCAGCAATTAAGGCAGCCATCCAGAAGTCGGATTGCCTATCGTCTTCAATACCTCTTTTGATGAATAAAACAATATAAAAAATGCCTTGCAAAAAAGCGAATAGCAACACAATGGCGAATATACTAAGTCGGATGTCCATAAATTGTTAATCAATTGATTTTGAATAGTTTGTATATCAATATAGTTTGTCATTATTAATTTCGCATATACACATTGTGGCAGCATCGGAAGGGCGATTGAAATCGCCCCCTATTGATGTGTATTCGTGGTTAAAATCAATAGCGGGTGATTTCAATCGCCCTTCCGATGTCGCCACAAAGTGTATATATGAAACTGTGGTAAATATGTTCTAAAAAAAAAACTAAAAAGTAAACGTTTTTCCTGCATCTGAGGCTTTTACTTCTACGATAAGTGCGCCTTTATAGGCGGCGGCATTACCACTCATAATGACCGACTTATCGGCAATATACTCCAAGCGTGTACCCACAGGCACTTCCCAAACTTTACTGGCAAAAGGCATCCACATACTCGAATAACTGGTATTGACCGAAGCATCAGGTTTGATGGTCTTGATGCCTACGCCTTTGGGCAATAAGCTGTTATTTTTGAGGTAAACTTTAACGGATTGGGTCGGTGCTGGTGCGTTTTGCGCTATGCTATTGTTCGATGCTACAAACAACGCAATAATTGTTAATACTGTTGATATTAATGCACACTTTTTCATTGCTTTATTTTTTTTAGATGAATAATAATGATTGAATTGAAAAATATAGTCACATAGGCCCATGTGGCGAATGACTTGCTGCAATCGATAGTCTTACTTTAGGTTTTGATAACCCATTGACAAACCAGTATCACCTACCACTTTCAAATCAACGGAGGTTATTTCATTAGATTTATTACTCACGACAAGGGCAGTGTTCCTATCTACCTTCACGAATACCGATTGTTTGGGTTTGATTACTTGTGGAGAGTGCGTACCGCCTTTGATGGGTGCAAGATAGACAGTAAGGTCGTTGGTGGATACGTTTTTTAAAGTAGCTGTGAATGAACCGTGTTCGTTATTGCCGAGCACAAAACTGTCATTTGGCTTAATAACCGTATTGGATTTTAGAGATGTTAGAGAGAGACAAGAAGTTGCTAAAATAGCGAAAACGATGCACGAAATGATTAACTTTTTCATTGTTGAAAGACTTTAATAAGTGATAAAAATTTTGTTTAAAAATTAATTATGACACAAAAGTCTATCAAAAATGGGGGCATATCGCTTCAAAATATAGTTTGACACGCGGTTTTGGGAAAAGTGGGGTGTCAAACTATATTTTGAGATTGCTAAATACTGAGGGGTCTATTTATTTCAAAACAGCACTCCCAAACAATACAGAAAATTGCTTGCACCATATCAAAACCGTCTTTTGTTTATCCGTATTTGCTGCCGCAGGGACTTCAATTTTAGTATTGCCATTCACTACCTTATTGGTCACTTCCGTAAAGGCTTTTGCCGTATTATCTTCTGATAAATATATGCGCAAATCGGGACCCGCATCTGATTTTAAATTATCCAAAACGAGGTATTTCTTTTTATCTGCCCCTTCAATCAATTTGACTGAACCAGAAGTAGGATGTGACCCATTCGTAAAACTGCCCGAGAGAAGAACTTTATCTGTAGCCGTTACCTCAATCGTGGGTGTTGTAGCTGTTTCAATCTCTTTTTTGCATGAAAAAAGGACGATAGATAAAGAGAATATTAACAAAATGGACTTTTTCATAGATTTTAGCTTTAAATGATAAGATTTATTTTTAACTCTATGATGCAATATTAAGGGGTATTTGTGACAAAAGTATCACGATACTGAGGGGGAGGCAGCAAACGCCAAAGCATCATATATATCCTCTTTTTCTAAAAAAGGAAAATCTGAAAGTGATTGCTCAAACGACATACCACCAGCCAAATAGCCTAATAGAGTGGTGACTGGAAAGCGCATACCTCTGATGCAGGGCTTACCTGTGCATACGGTTGGGTTTATGGTAATGCGAGAATACTGTGGATGTACTAATTCCATATCAAATCATTTTATGAAACAAATTTACATTATTTTTTTGAAATATTGTCGCCAAAATGGATAATATTGTTTCAAATTTAAAATCATGAAAAAAATACATACCCTCGTATCCGTACTTTTTCTAACAAGTACAATTACCAACGCACAATTCAACCCTTCAAAGCCCGACCTTTGTCAAGGCAGTTTTTATACCGAAGCGCAAGCTGTAACGGTGCATCAAGAGTTTACAAAATTGTATAGCGATAAAAACGCTTGGATTGAACGCGCAAACTTGATTAAAAAAGGCATATTAGAAGGGGCAGGTATATCTAAAATAAGGCATAAAAAACCAAAGCACATAGTCATTCATAGTAAAAAAATAATGAATGGATATAGTGTTGAAAATGTATCGTTTGAATGTATTAAAGGCTTATATGTTACAGGTAATCTTTATAAACCCCTTTTCGCAGAATCCCGAAAGTCTTCGGGAAGTATTTCGGGCAAAACAGCCGCTATTTTATGCCCACATGGACACGGCACCGACCCGCGCTACAAGGAATATACCCAACAACGTTGTGCAACTTTGGCGCGCATGGGTGCAGTTGTTTTCGCTTACGATATGCTCGGACAGGGCGATGCTAAATATTGCGACCATAAAATCGAAGGCGTGTTAAAATTGCAGTTACTGAACGGTATTCAAGTCGTCAATTTTTTAACAAGTTTGTCGTATGTGGATAAAAATCGGATTGGCATTACGGGCGAGTCGGGCGGTGGCACACAGACATTTATGCTCGCTGCCGTTGATGACCGCATCAAAGTGTCCGTGCCTGTGGTGATGGTATCGGGTTATTTCTTTGGCGGCTGCCTCTGCGAAAGTGGTATGCCTATCCATAAACGCCCTACGCATCAGACGACAAATGTAGAAATTGCCGCTTGTTTTGCTCCAAAACCCTTGCTTTTGGTATCCGATGGGGGCGATTGGACGAAGAACAATCCCGTTATGGAATATCCCCACATCAAGCGGATATATGTCTTTTATAAGGCTGAAAATAATGTTGAAAATGCTCATTTCCCTACCGAAAAGCATGATTATGGCATATCCAAACGCTTGGCAGCCTATCCTTTTTTAGCAAAACATTTGAGCTTGGATATTCAAAAAGTGATGAAAAATGGCGCGATTGACGAAACGGCTAATATTATTTTGACAGAAGCGGATTTAAAAGTTTTTACGAAAGAATACCCTATGCCTAAAGATGCTTTGCAGGGTAATGTGGCTGTTTCTTTGGCTATAAAAAGACATAGGAAGTAATATGAAAATCTGAAAAAATACTACCTTGCCTTTTTAAAACAATTTTTATTTATGGAATACAGACAATTAGGCAAAACCAACCTACACGTCAGTAAAATTTGCCTCGGTACAATGACGTGGGGGCAACAAAATACTGAGGGGGATGCCCATGCACAAATGGACTATGCCCTCACGCAAGGCATCAACTTTTTTGATACAGCTGAACTCTATGCCGTGCCATCAAGAAAAGAAAATAGCGGCTTGACAGAGGAATATATCGGCACTTGGTTTAAAAAAACGAAGAAACGACCCGATATTATTCTGGGGACTAAAATTGCAGGACATCGCCCCGATTTGTCGTTTATCCGCAACCATCAGTTGGATTATTCTAAAAAACAAATCCACGCCGCTTTGGAAGGCAGTTTGAAGCGTTTGCAAACGGATTATGTGGATTTATACCAACTCCACTGGCCCCTCCGCAATACCAATTATTTTGGTAAATTGGACTATAGGCACGACCCTAATGACAAGTGGGAAGACGATTTTTTAGACGTTTTGCAAACCATAGGTGGCTTGGTAAAAGAAGGCAAAATTCGCCATTTTGGGCTATCTAACGAAACGGCTTGGGGCTTGATGCACTGTATCCGATTGGCAGAAAAGCACAATTTACCTATGCCTGTGAGTATCCAAAACCCCTACAATGTGCTCAATCGCTCTTTTGAAGTCGGTTTGGCAGAATGTGCTATTCGTGAAAAATGTGGACTTTTAGCCTATTCGCCTTTAGGTTTTGGCTTATTATCAGGAAAATTTCATAAAAAAACGGATACACCTAATGACCGCATCAATCAATTTCGTAATTTAGCCCGCTACAATAATGCACTATCATGGCAAGCCACCGAGCAATATCTCGCACTCGCTGAAAAGCACGGTTTGACCCTCGTAGAATTGGCTTTGGCTTTCGTCACGCAACAACATTTTACAACTTCTAATATTATCGGGGCAACGACGATGGCGCAATTGAAAGAAAATATTAAAACGGCAGATATAGTATTGTCAGAAACCATATTGAAAGAGATAGATGGTATTCATAAGCAAATATCTAATCCTGCGCCTTAGGGAATGATGAATTATAAGTGATGAATGATGAATTTTTAAACTATTGATAATCAGTTCTTTACATGAAAATCTATTTATCTTATAGCAATTTTAGATTGTGGCATTGTGGTGGTATCGGCAGGGCGATTGAAATCGCCCGCTATTGATTT
>JAYVKQ010000036.1:0-9754 GCA_043768285.1 Saprospiraceae bacterium
ACATATGAGAAGCGGGTCTTTTTTGTTTCGCAACTCAAAGTTCCGCTTTCTTGTATGTTTCTCATAATTACCTTAAAAAATAGTAGGGTACAGTAAAAATTTACACCAATACCCGTAATGATTTTTCCCGTTGTGCGGTATTTTTCAGCATATTTTTTTGTATCAATTTGGGTCAAAGCATCTTGTGCTGTTTTATTAAATTTGAACTCAAAAATATAAACATCGGTATCGGTTTGCACAACAGCATCAGCTTGACCAAAGGAAGAATGTACTTCACTTTGTATCATCGTACCCAAGTAGGTAAAAGTGATATGAATTAAACCATGATACAAACCTTCGGATGAGTGACGATACACTTCATGGGGCAGTTCCGCTAAATAAGTGTTGAGTATTAATTTTACCCGTTCCAAATCTTTGCGCTCAAAGGCTTGACGGAGGTCATTAGCCGTTAAACCAGAATTTGGCGTTTGAGAACGGCGCGTAAATTCGGTCATAAAAAAATCATAAAGACTATCTTTAACTTCTTTATTCGGAAAATCTAATAAGTATTGGTTGTTGATAGCATCAAATTTTTTAATGGTTAAATAGCCTGTTTGAAAGAAAAGAGACAACATTTCAAGGTTTTCCAAGTCGTATTTTTCAAAAAAAGAAGGTTTTATCCATGTTGGTGCAATAGATAATTGCCCTTGCAACTTCATTTGTTCAACTAAAAAAGTGGGGGTGCCAGTAGCAAACCAGTAGTTATGAAAAGTGCCTTTAGATAAAAAATTGAGTGTGCCGAAAGGGTTATAAATGGGTGTTTTGCCGTCCCACGTATAGCCATTATACCATTTTTTAATAAGTTCTAATAAATACTCTTTGGAAATTTCTAATTCTTTCGCATTCTTCCTTAGATAGTCATCAAAATAGTGTTCTAATTCTTGTTGGGTATAGCCTGTTAAACTAGCATATTTTTTATCAAGGCTAATATCGTTCAAATGATTGAGGTCAGAAAAAATAGACACTTTGGCAAATTTAGATACGCCTGTAATGAATGTGAAACGGAGAATTTCATCAGCTTCTTTCAGTATTGAATAGAAGTTTTTTAAAATTTCTCTATTTTCAATGGCTTTTGATAGCTTACTTTTTTCAAGATAATAAATAATGGGTTTATCGTATTCATCAATTAACACCGCAACCTGTCCCGCTTTTTTATAAACGCCATGCAACAATTCTCTTAACTTACTCTTAGGCGTTGTGTTTGTTAGCGTGATGTCATACTCTTGTGCAATACTATCAAGAGCCATATTAATAGCCTCCAATAAGCCAAAACTATGAAAATCCCACTCTGCAAACGATATATGAATAACAGGATTTTTTTGCGACCAATCCCAATGATTTTCAACCCAAAGACCTTTAAAAAGAGGTTTATTCCCTTTAAATAATTCCTTCAAAACCGATACCGTCAAAGACTTACCAAAACGACGTGGGCGAGACAAAAAGTAGGCTTTCCCAGTTGTTACTAATTGATGTGTCAACTGAGTTTTATCTACGTAAATAGAGTTTGTTTTGACTATTTCTGAAAGGGTTTGAATACCTATGGGTAAATTTTTCATTCTAAATTGCTTTATTTTGATAGCAAAGATAAGATAATTATCGGTTTTGGTGTAAATAATACCCCCCTCAGTATTTTAGATTTGACTAAACGTTTTTACTAAATAAGGATATGATATATCCCTTTGCAATAAGCCATTTTTGCTATCGGAATGCAATAATAACGTATAAAACGCTTGTTCTTCGGTAGTCAAATGAGGCAAAAAAGCATTGGTTTTTTCTGGGTTATAAAATTGCTGTTTTTGAGGATATGTATCAAAAGTTGGCTTATCCATCATCAAAGATTTTACCCCCCTCAGTATTCCCCTTATTTCTGATAATTGTTCATATCCTTTTGGGTTAATGTCTCCTGTAAAATAGCACGTTTTATCTTGTAACCATTCTATTTTATGTAAAAAACTAAAATGGGTGTCTAACAATATCAAAATACTGAGGGGGTGTTTTGGAAAGCCCAAGAATACATTTTTATCAGTTACAAAAAAGACTTTTTTACAAGGAATATCTACCCATTTTGAAAAATTAGATGCGGGAATAGTAAAATCATCGGAAATACTGAGGGGGGTAATCGCTTCATCTAAAAACTGAATTCTTACCAAATGTTCGTCATATTTTAAACCAAAACGAGGTTCAAAATGAGTTTCATTTTTATCAAAATAGAGTGGGGGTAAAACGTATTCCAACAACTCTCCTATGATAGGTTGCAAAAGCTCAGCAGCCAATACATCAATAGCCAAAGGCAGCTGTCGCCAATAGATATTCGATTTTGGATTTTTGATAAAATATTGGACAATAGCCAGTATATCGCCCCAATTGTCGGCATATTTTTGACATTTCAGTACATTTCCCTCTATCCATTTTAATAAAACAGGCAGTTCTTTTTTGGTCAAATCAACCGCTTTTCGGAAGGCTGTAAAATCTTTTTCTCTATCTATAAATCGCAAATAATCGCTTGGGTTTTCAAATAAAATAGCATCGGGCAGCGTGATAATACCTGAATGTCGCGTATTCACCTCCTTGTATTGAACGGTGTAGCCATATCCTATTTTTTCTTTAGAATTATCAATCAAATGCTTCAAAGCGGGATATAACTCTTGAAGGGGCATATTGGCGTTGCCTTTATTGCCCTTAATATCCAACGGAAAAAAGATTTCCTTTTTTAACAGGCTAAGGAGAAAATCTTTATAATTGCGCTCGGCTTTGTCTTTGATTTCTTTGGTGGTGAGCATAGATAGTATATTAAAAAGGTGGGTGAAAACCTGTTTCAAACAAGACTTTCCGTAAATTGACTAAGCCAATTCTATTGAGTTTAAGCCGATTTTCGGTTGCTCTACCAGTAGATGAGATACCTCTTATTATGGTGAAGTTATCATACCACTCAAAATGGTCTGTCCATATATCCTTTCGAGGGTTATATATATTTACCATATTACCCGTAGCAGGGTCAATAGCATGGATAGCTGTATATTTTAAGTTATTGCAATATTGACATGAAAAGGCGAGGTTGTCCACAGCATCGGTACCGTTTTTCACAATAGGAATGATATGTTCCGTAGAAAAGGTATCGGCAGAAAATTTGAGTTGAGCAATGCAGTATTCGCAACAATATTTAGCCCGTTCTCTGACCAGTAGTTTAATACTTGCTTTCATACTTCAACAGGCTTAATATCCAAATCGTGCATTAATTTATCTAAAGAAATACTTCTTAACTGTGCTAATTCAGCTAAATAATGTAGTCTCTTCGCATTAGCCACTTCTATTTTATCACTCAGTGCAATCAAGTCTTCATATTGCTGTTCGGTTAGATTTTCTGCACGTCTAATGCCTATGAGATGCTTATATGTTGCCCATTCGTTTTCAGTAATATCCAGAGTAATGTTGTTCAATAATTCACTTTCTGAAAGTTGATTGTTGTTTGTGATTTTTTGAGAAAACTTAGTAGCTTGTTGCAATAAACGCAGCAGATAGTTATCAAGGCTTATGCCTTTTGAGGCTGCCTCTTTTCTTAATTGTTGCTCAACTGTGTTAGGCAAATTAATAGTTAATGCCATGTTGAAATTTTTATTTGAAATAATATAAATGTACTTATTGAAATTAAAATATAAAGATAAGCCACAAATAAGAGTGGCTCAATAACGAAGCGCAAAACGTGATAATGCCTACCTAAGTATCCTTATCACTATGTCTTTAATAGCTTTTTGCGGAACATCGCATTGCAAATATATACCTTTTTAAAGAATTTTAGAAAAATACTGAAGTGTATCACTCCTGTGCAAATGCCTCCTTCTTTTCATAATACACCTTCATCGGCAAATCATACACGACAGAGTTTTTCTTTTCTCTATTTTCAACATAATGCACCGAATGGATATAAGGCTCTGCCAAATTTATTTTATCTAATGGCGTAACGACCATGAGTTGTAGGTTAAGTTGCTTGAAAAGCTCCATCGCATATACCGCATTTTCGGGGTCAACTTTGCTAAACGCTTCGTCCACGACGGCAAAACGGAAGGATTTTCGACGGGTATCTTCGTTGCGAATACCAAACTGATAGGCAATGGCTGATGCCAAAATGGTATAGGCTAATTTGGCTTTTTCGCCGCCCGAAAGGCTTTGCGAATCCACGTAATATTGTCGCTCTTTGTTATCAGAACGGTAGCGTTCAGAAGCGGCAAATTCTAACCAATTACGGACATCGGTTACTTTTTTGCGCCATTGTTCGTTGCCCGAAAGTTCCTCAATTATGGCTTTTATGCGGATAAAACTGGCTTCCAATTCGTTGTCTTCGTCCCGAATGAGTTTGGCAGGGTCAGGCATGGCATCGCGCAACATTTGACGGAAATCTCGAATAGATACATCCCTTGATTTGTGAATATCTAAAGTGATATAGGTCTGTGGTTGTGCGCTAAAATTAATATCCCGCAACGAAGCGTTTATTTCTTCGATGCTTTCCAATATCAAACTTTCCTTATTTTCCAACGATGTTTTGAAATTGGCAATATCAAAAATTAAGCGTTCATTGAGCCATTCTTTGAAGCGTTTTTGATGTTTTGGTAAATCTTCTTGGCTGAGTTTTTTATAGAAACTTTCAAATTCTTCCAAATACGATACATCCGCTTTAAGGTTCAAAACATCAGCCGACCAATTCGGATATTTACCTAAAATCTCTTGATTGGGTGATATGAAACGCTGCATATCAAGCGTCACTTTGCGCTCATAATTGGCAACATCTTTCTGTTTGCGCTCTTTAAGGTCAGCAATATTCTTCGTGACTTTGGTCTCTAAGCCTGCAATATTGCTGATATTTGGTACTTTTTCTTCTAAAAATGGCTTGATTTGCGCATCAAAATCACTCAAATTGCCAGAAATACTGAGGGGAGTATCGTTAGCGTTTAAAAACTCATTAGCGGTTTTTAAACTCTCTTGATAGGTTTCCAAACGACTTTCCAAACGAGTCCGTTCATTTGAGTACCGTTCACGCTCTTTATCTCGGCTATCAATATCTTGTTTTACGGCTTGCAAACGCTCTTGCAAAGTCTGCAACTGATTAGAACTTTTGCTCAAAGTTTCCTTTTGCGCTTTCAAGTCTTGCACCGTTTTGGTACTTGTTTTCCAATCAATTTCTGTGAAATTTTCAAAACTCAATAAGCGGGTGTAGGTATCGCGTTGCGTTATCAAATCATTGCGTTGTGTCTTGCTTTGACGCAACTGACGATTAAGGTCTTGCACCGCTTCCTCCGTTTCTTTAGCCGT
This sequence comes from Saprospiraceae bacterium, assembly GCA_043768285.1. GTDB lineage: Bacteria > Bacteroidota > Bacteroidia > Chitinophagales > Saprospiraceae > JAAFJT01. Next base: position 5,344 of record JAYVKQ010000036.1, read on the forward strand.
TTTTTGGGCATTCAAAAGCGTCTCCCGATTGTCCCAACCCAATATAAAATGCTCTTTCTGAATGACTTGTGGCGTATCATCTTTAAGGTAAGCATTATCCGTTTTTATCAAACCTCTTTGGGTAATAGATTGGTCATATCGCTGCAACTCTACTACACCATCCACGCATCTAAAATTATATTTTTCTTTTAAAAATACTTCTAATGGGGTCGTAAAATCCGTCCCTTTTTTGATTTCTATTTTTGATAATATACTCGTTTTTTCAAATTTGACGACCCCCTCAGTATTTGAAGTGTTTTTAGGCAAAAAAAGATACGTCATTTTTCCTTCCAATTCATTCATCTGCACATACCGGCTTACCGCTTCCAAATGTTCTTCTTTGACCAAAAGCGTGAGACCCAAAGGACGAAACAAACGCTCAATAGTCGCTTCCCATTCGCTATCTGTTGCTTTTATCAACTCGGCAGCAAAGGGTAAGTCCCGTTCTACGATATTGAGTTTTTTCAACAACTGTTCTCGTAGGGCAATTTGCTCAACTGGTACGCGATTTTTGCGCTGCAAAAGCGAGGTGATATAGTTTTTTTGTTCCGTCAAAAATTGCTGTGTTTGGTCGTATTGGTTTTTTATGTCAAACTCTTTTTGTTCTAAAATCTCACTGTCTTTTTCGGCTTGCCCAATCCCTTTTTTAGCATCTTCTAAGCCTTGATAAAATTGCTTTTCGGTGGGGTCGGTCTTCCAATTCAGCGTTTCTACCCATTTATTATACACATTCGCCCGTTTTTGTCGGGTTGCATTGTCTTCCTCATTTTGCTTGATTTGACGTTCCAATTGCTGCAATTGCTCGAAGGCTTTGTTGCCACTAATCGAAACAGTTAGTTCGTCACGCTGCAAAGCCAATTCGCTCACAATGCGCCTTGTATCTTCAATCTGATTGTTTTTTCTCAAAATATCGCCTTCCATTTCTTGCTGCGCTTGGGTATAAAGCTGCACTTTTTGTTGGGCAAAATAGAAGGCTAAAATGTCTTGTAGTTGTTGCGTTTCGTTGAGTTCTGCACTTGCTGTATGATATAATTTACCATTTTCTAAAATAGGTTCTAATAAATTGGCTTGTTCGCGGGCTTTTTCAATAGCTTTATGGGCAGTTAAAAGATTATCATACAACTCACGCAATTGAGAAAACTCTGTTTCAGCATCGTTTTCTTCAAGCATATTGGTACGGATAAACTCATTCAAATTACCCAAAACCTTAATACCCACCGTTTGTGCAAATAAAACTAAGGCTTTTTCTGATTTAAAACCAAAGGTTTTTGAAAAGCGTAAGGCATATTTAGAAAAACTATCAAACTCCTCTGCGCCATGTTTTTTCTTCAAATTTTGCCGCCAAACGCCGCCAGTATCAAAGGGTAAAAAGTGTTCCTCGATGGTCAAAGCCGTATTTGCCACCATATAAGACCGCTTCATATCATTGTCAGAATACCAACGGGATTGCGACAATGTCAAGTATTCTTTGGTTTCGGTATTAAAAAAAACGCCTACAAGTATAGAAAAGTCATCTTTTGTGCGTAAATATTTGGTCTTTGCAGCCAACCCACTGTCACTTTGCAATGTGCCATATGCACCCAACACATAACTGGTTTCGTCCCGTTCTCGCTTGCTTTCTGCCCCTGACGATTGGTTATAATGCCGCTTATTGGGCGGCACTAACAAGGTCAAAATGGCATCTACCAACGTGGTTTTGCCTGACCCATTCGCGCCTGTCAAAAGCGAGTTTTTACCATTAGGTTGGAGTTTCCAAATTTTCCCATCGAATGTTCCCCAATTATAAATTTCCACATAGCTCAAGCGAAAGCCTTCTTGTTGGACGAGCATATTTTTTATTTTGAATTAGAATAAATTGAATTTTTAGATTGATAGCCAATGTGTTATACCCCCTCAGTATTTTTAAACCCACGCCACAAAAATCCTTTTTCCTTGCGTCTCAACCCAACCCGAATCCCATTTTTTGACTTCTGAATGGTCGAATATTAATAAAAAACCTTCATTTAAACCTTGAATATCTAAGTAATTGCAGAGTTGCGTCAAACCCTTTGCGTGGGCTTTTTCGCCGCGCCATATCTTCAATTCGGCTACAAATTTTTCGCGTAAATACGTAATGACGACATCAAGGCGACGTTCTTCTGATATTTGTACTTCTTTAAAATCAAAGCCTCCACCATTAATAATCGGTTTTATAAAAGCTAAAAACACCAATCGCCCTTGTTTTTCTATAAATTCTCTATCTTTTTTACTATATTCTTTTTTCATAAACGCTTGAAAACCCAATAGAACGGATTGCATATTTAAGGTGTCATTATTGTTTTTATAACTCATACCGACTTCCATACTATTGCGTGGTTGAGCTAAAAGCACTTTAAAAGACATATAGTTTAACAGTACTTCGCTATATATGCGGTTGTGAATTTTCAAACCTTGTCCATTGCCATTTCTGAAAATGCCATGCAGAATACCTATATGAATATCTTGATTGTGGATATTAAAAGGCATTTGCTCTCCATCAACTGCTATACGATAGACCAAAGAATAGAGGTCTGGATATTCTTCTATATTTTTTGTCAAAGAATCAAAATTGGTGTTGTTCTCACCTATTAGTTTTTTAGCGCATGTGTCAATGTCTTCATTTGTCCAAGTCCTATCTGTTTTTGTAGGTAAAATTTCCTCATCAAACATTTTACACAACTTGCTCACTAAAAACGGATAGCCCGATGTGTAATAAAATAGCCTTTCCGCTACCCCCTCAGTATTTGTCACTACTTTTTTATCTGCCACGTATGCATCAAGCATTGATTTGATTTCTTGCGGATTTAAACTCATATCGACATTAAAATCAGTCGCTATATTCCAAGGCGAATTGAATTTTTTTTCAGAATCGGGGCGCAGTTTTAATTTAAGTGTTTTGACATCATGCAGACCCGATAGGACAACGGAGTGAAAGGTTTTAAAGCGGTGATTTTCTAAATATTTATTCCGCAACATCGCTAAAAAGCTTATAAACAGTTGATTATTACTACTTTTATCTACTTCATCTATCAATAAGACCACTTTTTTAGGGGTTTTATTGAGAAATTCTGTTATAAATAATTCTAATAATTTAAGACTGCGCACTCGCGGGGCTTCTTGTAAAAGCCATTGCGCTAATTCAGTATCACTTTCAGAGGTATATTTGGCTAATATTTCTACAAATCCTTGTGAAAAAGTAGCTTCTTCTTCAAAAATAGCATCACCAATACCTTCAAAACTACTATTCAAAACAATATAACCACCTTTTTCATTGAGTATATCAGTCAAACTGTTGAGTGTAGTCGTTTTTCCATACTGACGAGGGCGATTGATGGCAAAATATTCACCTTGTTCAATCATTGACAAAGCAACGTTCAATTTTGTAGATACATCAGCCATGTAATGCCTATTAGGAAGACACAAACCAGTTATGTTAAATCTTTTTCCCATTTTTATTAAATTTTATTTGCAAAGATAACACTTTTAACATGAAAACACCCCCTCAGTATCAAGGTAACGAGTAAACAATGTACCGTCGAATTCATTCGACTGGCTGCGTAAATCATTGACTACCAACGCCTCCGTCGAATAAATTTGACGGTACATTTGACCAACTTATTAAAAGGCATGATTGTTTCAAAATCACTGCATTTTCGCCCTAATATCCTCCAGTTTTTCGTTATTTATCTTCGCTTTTAAAACCCTGCGCACCTCGTAAGTTTTATTATTGGTATCATGACTACGTACTTCTATTTCTTTTAAAAAGCCCAACGAGGCAGCCGTATTAATATAGGTATCCAATTTTTCCAAGAGTTTGACTTTATCAGAACGTTCACCAAAAAAAAGTTCGATACGGTCTTTAATATCTTTGCTGGTTATAAAGAGTTTTCGGGCATCGGTATTTTTGACATCAAATTCTTCTAAGGCTTCGCGCAAAACGACACTTAGTAGGGTTACTTCGTAAGAAATTGGCATACGCCGCACCAAGCGCGGCACTTGAACCGTCTCCCCTTCTACAGTATCGGGTTGCGATAGATAGGCAAATCCCTCTTGCTCATTCAATATCAACTCTATACCCATTGTGGCAAAATAGGAGCGTATTTGGTGCTGAAAAGCCAACAAATCATTCCAATTGGCTTTATCGTCATCGTATATGATGCTTTGCAACAGTTTGATGAGTAAGGGAGCGTATTTTGGTATTTCCATATCGTTTCAATGATGAATGATGAATCTTATTTTGTAGCCCGTACCCGCCAAACTTATTTGGCTGTGCTACGTGCGAGCCACCAAATAAATTGGAGGTGTAAAAAAATCGTTGAAGGTTTCAACTGTAGTGTCGAATTTATTCGACACC
>JAYVKQ010000037.1:0-2069 GCA_043768285.1 Saprospiraceae bacterium
GAAATATTGATGATTTTGACACACAGCGCGGGACTTTATTCACTTGGATATTCAATATTGCCCGCAACACTGCTATTGATTATATACGTTCTAAAGCACATCATCAATCCCTGAAAAACCAAAATATTGATACTCTCGTACATATAGAAAATGCTTACTATACGCAACCCAATATCAATACGATTGGGGTTAAAGACATTGTGCTAAAATTAAATAAAGAAAATAGAGACGTGATTGACTTGATTTATTTTAATGGTTACACTCAAGAAGAAGCATCTGAGGCATTAAATATTCCACTTGGTACTGTAAAAACGCGCGTTAGAATTGCTATTAGAGAATTGCGAAAATTGATATAAATGATTGATATACAACAATTTATTGCATCTGGTATAATTGAGGAATACTGTCTCGGCATTGCGAATAACACAAATACGCAACAGTTAGATACCTTACGCCTTCAATACCCCGAATTAGAAGCGGAAATTGCAGCTACACAGGCAGCTTTGCTTCAATATGCAATCCCTGTCCCTCCGCCTCTACCATCAAACGGTTTGAAGAATTCTATCTTGTCGGTACTGGATAATTTTCAAGTTGAAGCCAAATTCGATATACATAATTTGCCCAATATCAATCGCCATTCTGATATAAGTCTCTGGAACAAACATTTGGCACATCTAAAAGCTGAGGAGCCTTACGATAATATGTTTATTCAATCATTGAGTCAAACACCTGAAAAAAATATGTTTTTGGTTTGGCTCAAATCGGATCTTAAAGAAGAAAAACATGAGGATTGCCAAGAGAGTTTGTTATTGCTTGAAGGCGAATGTTATTTCAAAACAGGACTTGATGTCACTTTTTATAAAGCGGGCGATTTCGTAACAGTCCCAAAAGTTGACCATCAAGTAGTTGTCACTTCTAAAACACCTTTAAAGTTTGTGGTGCAGCATCTTTTGAAGGCAGCGTAATGATGCTTTGGTACTTTTATACATAATGTGAATAATGGGTTAAAATCTAATAAATCCATTAGGATTTGTACGTTTATAGACAACGTATCCGAAAAAGTTAATCGAAACCGTAGGATTCGCACAGTATCTGCATATTTACGTACAAATTCTAACGGATTTACAGGGATTTAACCCATTATTCGCATACATAAGAATTTGTATTTTATGCTTGGCAAGGAGTGGGGCTGTTTTGTATTTTTTCTAATGCCCCAAAACGAATTAAACTTATACTAATTTTTCTTAAATTTTGTTATCAAAATTTGAATAATAGCGGGCAAAATAGAGATGAAAATAATACCCAAAACGACCAATTCAAAATTGTTTTTCACTATCTCTTTTTGTCCAAAATAGTAGCCCAAAAGTGTTAAAGAAACCACCCAAAATATTGCACCGAAGATACAAAAGCTTATATACCGCTTATATGTCATTGCCCCAATACCCGCTACAAATGGGGCAAAAGTGCGGACTATTGGGACAAAACGCGCCATAATGACCGTTCTGCCGCCATAAGTCTCGTAAAATTTTTCTGTTTTTTCTAAATATTCAGGTCTTAATATCTTTTTGAGCAAAGCGTTATCCGTTTCAAAAAGCCGTTTGCCTATTTTGCTGCCCATAAAGTAATTCACGTTATCGCCCAATAGCACTGCCCCTATCATCAAGGGAATAGCCACTGCGATATCCAATGTTTCATTATTGAATTTAGCAATAGTTGCACCTACTGCAAATAGCAACGAATCACCTGGCAAAAAAGGGGTGAAAACCAAGCCCGTTTCGCAAAACAAAATGGCGCAAATAATGAAATAAGAAAGGCTTTTGTAATCCGTAAAAAACTGTTCAACGTATTTGTCGAGGTGGAGAAAAAAATCAATAAATTCAGTCATTTTCGTTCAGTATGAAGTCAATAGATATAGGGTAAATCCCCGTTTATTATTTTGAACGGCAAAATTAGGTATAAATACTGAGGGGGTATATTTCAAATACATTTTAATTTTATTTATTTTGTCATTTCAATTGTCGTGTCGAATTCATTCGACACATGGCTATATTGTGTCGAATGAATTCGAC
>JAYVKQ010000038.1:0-4530 GCA_043768285.1 Saprospiraceae bacterium
TTAAGTAGGTAGATGTAAATAATCGACAATTTTATTTTTCATAGTACACTGATAATGAATATATTACAAGTCGTACATCTATTATCGTACATCTACTTAATCTGTAAACTACATTTAGAAAACTTTTTAAAATTTATAATTATGAACAAGCCTAAATTTTTTTTGACAGCCATAGTATATGCTATCACCTTTAATTTGGCTGCCCAAAATGCGGTGAACGATAGCATTATATCTAAGAAATTACCAGTACAAGCCTTCGCAGCCATGCCTGTTTTGTTAGGTGTTAGTATTGAAAATGCGTTTCCACACGATAAAAAATATCGAACTTTTGCTAAGAATGAATTGACTTTACCTATGCAAAATTGCCAAGCATATAGCCTTTATGGCTCTTTGCCCATTATCAAAAAATCAAAAGGCTTTTCTGCTAAAATCAATTTTGGGTTTAATGTATTCAAAGACAATATTGGCACAACAACCTTCAAAGATAAAGTTATCATTGATGATGTAGAGGGTACAGGTACAAGCGCGAATACCTCATTAAATATATCGCAACAAATATTATTCAAAAAGTGGCAAAAAAAATTAACACTTTCTGCGGCGTATAGTATATCAGGAAAAGGCATTGGAAGTCTTGAAACGCAAAGTCAAAAAGGAATATTCAGTGCAACGCTGCCTTTGAAAATGACCCCCGATGCGATGTTTTTAATAGGGGCAGTCGGTATTGTTGGCAAAAACGTCAAACAACCCATTTTACCAATAGTAGCTTATTTTACACGATTGGGTAGTCATCTGAATTTGGAGTTAATTGTCCCCGTTTCTGGGCAATTGCGCTACGTCATTTCGCCCAAAAGCTCCGTTTTGTTGGGTGCAAGAATTGGCTCCCGAACCCCATTTATGGATACAGAAATTCCTGTTTTACAAAGCACTGATGATGCTTTAGAATTTAAAAGTCAAAACTTACGCTATTACCTTGATGTAGAAAAAGCGGTCAATAAGTTTTTGTGGCTGCACGGCGAAGTTGGCTACAACCGTAATATAAAAGAAGCCTTGATTACCTCCAATGTGGATTTGCGCAATCGGGTTTTTATAGGAGACGGTTTTGGGTATGTATATGCCAGAGTTGGGGCGTTTATCCGACCCGTTTTCGGGGCTATTAAGCCAAAGCCTAAAGAGTAATAAGAAATTTTATATTATAAGTAGTTCTATTTTGGCACTCTAATTATTTTAGAAAATCAAAAACAGCCTCACGTCCTGCCGAGCATGAAACATAAATCTTAGTTTTCATAAAGTGCCAAAGTAGAAGTAGGTAGATGTAAATAATCGACAATTTTATTTTTCATAATATACTGATAATGAATAGATTACAGCTCGTACATCGTACATCTATTATCGTACATTTACTTACTACACAACGTAGTTTGACTATCAATGACTGTCAATACCTGTTAATTCCCTAAATCCAAATGCAATCTACCCCCGAAAGTAAAAAAATACTGAGGGGGTACTTTTAAAATTAACGAATAACAACACTTCGGCAATCCTTTTAACGAAACAAGCACGACCTGCGTGCCGAAAAAGGGATAGATGGACGTGTGAATTATAGGTTGTGGTGCATTCTCGTCATCAAAAACAACGTTTACGGGTTTTTCATCATGTTGTATTATACTCTGCTGTCTTTTACTCAATCACCTTCACCGCATCCTGATACGCCTTCTTAGCATCATCCAATTTTTTACGCTGAATATCATACACGTCCCCTTGCTGATTGGTCGGTAGATGGTCACCACTGGAAATGATGCTTTCTTTTGAAATGGCTAATAAACGCTCCAATATCTTGACGGGATTGCGGAAATTGTCCTGCCGTGCGCCCGTCTGTTTGATGTCGAATAGTTCACCTTCAATTTGGTAGAGTTTTTCCTCTAACGACTTCATGCCGTTTTGCTTATCGGGCGTTTTTTCTTCTTTAATTTTTTGTTGCAATTCAGACCTTTTGCGCTCAATATCTTCAATCAATTGGGTCGTTTCCTTAATGGCTTTATTGAGTTTTGCGCCAAATGTATATTGTTTTTGTATTTCATCAAAGGTATTTGGCGTTGCGGGGTCATTGATGACTTCTACCAATTGCTCCAATTGCAACTCCTCAGTATTCAAGTGTATAACGTAATAGCCAGGCGGCACACGCGGCGCATTCAAGCCAGGCTGCATATCCAAATCCCACGGGTAGATATTGCGCTCGCCGTTTTTATCCATTTCGACCCAATCCTTATCGCGGGGTTTGGTTTTGAGCTTAGGCAATCGGGCGGGTTCGGTGCGCAAATCCCAGTTGATGCGATTAAATCCCATTTTATTTGTCCCTTTCAATTGGCGGATAGTATCCCCTTTTTGCGTCAAAATGGTAATGTTACACGCTTTTTTCAAGGTATCTTTTAAGAAAAAATTGATACTTGCGCCATAGGCAGGGTTTTGTCCTGCAAAAGGGTCACTGTCATTATGCGTACCTTGTCTTTGTATAAAACGATAGGCAGGGCGCGGCGCACAGATATGGACATCGCTTTTTTGTACCCCCTCAGTATATTCGCGGATGGGCGTTATATCATCGAGAATGTAAAAGCCTCTGCCATACGTACCGATGACCAAATCTTTAAAATTTTTCTGAATAGCAATGCCATATACAGGCACAGGCGGCAAATTATTCCGCAAGCGTATCCAGTTTTTACCATCATTGGGCGAAAAATACACGCCATTATCCGTACCTGCCCACAACAAACCTTCCTTTGCAGGGTCTTCTTTTATTTGAAAAATTGTGCTCGATTGGTTTTGAGGCAAATCGCCCACTATCTTTGTCCACGTTTTTCCATAGTCAGATGTCTTATAGATATAGGATTTAAAATTGCCGACATATATAAAGCGATAGGACACATAGCATGTCCCTTCCGTAAAATTTGAAGGGTCAATACACGATACCGTTCCGCCTGCGGGTAAATCGGGTATATTTGCGGTAACATTTGTCCAATTATTGCCATTATTGGTTGTTAGATGCAATAACCCATCGTTTGAACCGACCCATATCAAACCTTCTTTAATGGGCGATTCTGCCATATTCAAGAGCGTACAACCATCCCATGTAAAAAGATTATCGTTAGAAATACCGCCCGAATTGCCCATTTTGGCTGTGTCTTTTGTCGTCAAATCGGGGCTGATAATTGCCCACGATTGCCCACCATTGGTCGTTTGGTGTACATATTGACTGCCTACCAACACCTTTTTAGGATTATGTTTCGAGACCACCATTGGAAAATTCCAATGCCAGCGATAGGTCATTTCGGAAGGCTTCCAACCATATCCTGTTTCGGGCCATACGCGCACATCACGCGCAATATCGGTTGTCAAATCCGTCACATCAAGTCCGCCATCGTAGCAACCTGACCACACTATATTGCTGTTAGAGGGGTCTGGCTGCGCAAAACCACTTTCGCAACCACCCACATTGCGCCACAACGACAACGGAATGCCGCGATATAAACTATTGCTGGGACCTCGATACGAATACCCATCTTGCCGATTGCCATACACATTATAAGGTATATCATTATCCACTGCCACATGATACATTTGAGCAATCGGTAAATTCACATTTATCCATGTTTTGCCACCGTTAAAGGTCATATTCATAATGCCGTCGTGGGCAACCATTTGGCGATTGGCATCTTTTGGGTCAAACCACATATCGTGACAATCGCCGCCCATAGCAAAGGGACTGCCTTCACCACGCGCTAAAGTTTTACCACCGTCTTTGAGTTTTGATATATTAACGCATATCGTATAAACCTCATCAGGGCTGCCCGTAGATACCCGCACCCGCGTATAATACGAAGCCCGTTGCGCCATCGAATGGTCGCGGCGCACCAATTCCCACGTATCACCACCATTGGCAGAGCGATAAAGGCATGGCTCTTTATCTTCAATTAAGGCATATACGACTGAGGGGGAGGACGGTGCAACACACACGGATGTTTTGCCGACAATATGATTTGCCCCGAAAGCAATTTGGTTGGGTTTGTTCAAAGGTTCCCACGTCATACCCGCGTTGCGCGAGCGATAGATGCCGCTTGATTTGCCACCGCTGTTCAACCCCCATGTTTTGGTTTCCACTTGCCACATAGCGGCGTACAATACAGCAGGATTGCTTGGGTCAATCTCAATTTCGTTACAGCCTGTGTTTTCATCGAGGAAAAAAACGCGCGTCCACGTTTTGCCGCCATCTGTGGTTTTATATACACCACGTTCTTGTTGTGGCGCGTGGGTATGCCCTAAAGCTGCGACATATATAGTATTGGTATCCAAAGGATGCACCACGATACGCCCGATGCGCCCCGTGGCATTTAGACCCATATTTTTCCACGTTTTACCCGCGTCCGTTGATTTATACACGCCATTGCCAATCGGGTGCGCGGGGCGAATAACAAATGTTTCGCCCGTACCCGCCCAAACGTGTTTAGCGTTAGAGGGTGCAATGGCTAATGCACCAAT
>JAYVKQ010000039.1:0-5124 GCA_043768285.1 Saprospiraceae bacterium
TGCCGAACAGCGCAAAAAACAGGGCTTGACAGTATCGTTTGCTGAAATAGGACAAGTATATAATGAGTTTTCAAGCGGCGCACTCGACCCTACAGCTATCCGCGATTTTGCACGCCATTTGAACCAACGCAATGCAAAATTTAAGTATATGCTCTTGATGGGCGATGGCTCTTTTGACTACAAACGCATATATCCGTTAGGCAATTTGCAACCCAGTGATTTTATTCCGCCTTACGAAACGGATAGGAGTTTGCACGGCTTATATGCCTTCCCAAGCGATGACTATTATGCTTTGCTATCAGACAATGAAGGCATAAATTTGGAAGGCGATTTGGATATCGCTGTCGGGCGTATCGTAGCTAAAACCGAAGCCGAAGCAAACGGTGTGGTTAATAAAATATTGAACTACGAAGATCCAAAAAACTTTGGCGACTGGCGCAACCGTGCGCTATTTATGGCAGACGATGAAGATGGCAATTTGCACCAAGACTCGGCAGATGATATTGCCGACAATGTTGTGTCAAATAATAAAAATTATAATGTTGAAAAACTCTATGTAGATGCGTTCCGTCAAGAAGTTTCGGCGGGTGGTACGCGCGTTCCAGCTTTGAATGATGCCATATTTCAAAATCAGTTTAAAGGCGTTACGACCATGTGTTATTTGGGTCATGGCGGACCCAAACGCTTGGCACAAGAGGCAGTTATTACCCGCGAAGACATGGATGTTTGGCGAAATTTTGATAAATTACCTATATTCGTAACAGCAACGTGTTCATTTTGTGGCTACGACAATCCAAAAGAAGACGCGGCAGGTGAACGCGCTTTATTGAATGAAAATGGCGGTATGGTAGCGTTGCTTTCTACGGTGCGTTTGGTATTTGCATCCAGCAATGCGACCTTGACAGCGGCTGTTTTTGATACTATTTTTAAGAAGGTAAATTTCAGACCTCAAACGATAGGAGACGTTATAGTGGCTGCCAAAAATAGTAGTAGGACGGGCGAAAACGGCAATAAATTCACCCTCATTGGCGACCCATCAATGCGCATTGCCGTGCCACGTTATACTATTGCGACAACTAAAATTAATAATAGAACAACCGATACCGTCCGCGCTTTGCAAAAAGTAACTATTGAAGGGGCAATCTTAGGTGATAATGGGCAGATATTGACCAATTTTAACGGTACGCTGTATCCAACTATATATGATAAAGTACAGACTTTGCGCACTTTGGGGCAAGATAATGGTAGTAGCCCTACTGATTTTACGGTGCAAAGAAATATTCTTTTTAAAGGCGCAGCGACTGTGACGAATGGCGTATGGAAATTTTCTTTTGTCGTGCCCAAAGACATTGATTATGCTTTTGGCAATGGTAAAATATCCTACTATGCCACCAATAATATAACGGACGCAGCAGGTAATTTTGAAAATTTTATCATCGGCGGCACCGACCCTTCCCTATCGCAAGACAATAAACCGCCTTTGGTGCAGGTATTTATGAACGATGATAATTTTGCTTTTGGTGGTATGACTGACCCTAATCCGACTATATATGCCAAATTAAGTGATGATAATGGTATCAATGTATCGGGTATCAGTATTGGGCACGATTTATCAGGTGTATTAGATGAAAGTAAAAACGGGTTGCAACTCAATAATTTTTATGAAGCCGTAAAAGACGACCCTTCAAAAGGCGTTGTGCGCTACCCCCTCAGTAAATTGAGCATCGGACGGCATAAAATAACAGTCAAAGCATGGGATGTTGCCAACAATTCGGGCGAAGGATATACCGAGTTTGTAGTAAATTCGGATGCAAAGGCAGCATTGGCACACGTATTGAACTATCCTAATCCATTCACCACTAAGACCAAATTTCAGTTTGAACACAATTTGGTCGGGCAACAATTGCAGGTGCGGGTCAATATCTTCTCCGTCAGTGGGCGTTTGGTCAAAACGATTGACCAAAGTGTAGATGCCGAAGGCTACCGCGTGAGTGATATTGATTGGGATGGTAAAGATGATTATGGCGATATTTTAGCCCGCGGCGTTTATCTATATAAAGTAAAAATTACGGGCAAAGATACCAAAGGGAAAAAAGTAGGCGCGGAAAGCGCATTTGAAAAATTGGTAATCCTAAAATAACGGACAATTTACAATAGACAATTTACAATGGACAATGGACAATGGACAATTTACAATGGACAATTTACAATGGACAATTTACAATTTTCAATAATACAAGGTATCTTTAAAAAAATTGTCCATTGTCCATTGTAAATTGTTCATTAGAATAATTACACATTTTGAAAAAAAATATTTGATATTTAGCCTTTACTATAAATACTATGAAAAGTTAAATGTGCGTTCAATAGCAAATTATAATGTTGAACATCATATCCTAATCTTTTCATTCTAACTGAACCAATATCCTGCGGAAAATAATTATTTTTTAATAAACATATTTACGCAGACTTCATAAATCAACCTACTTTTGCAAACTTTTTTTGACGATTCAAAATTGATAAAATTTATACTGAACATGAAAAAATCATTACTCGCGGCGTTAGTATTAGCTATTATCGCGCTTACAGGAAACAAAACACTGGCTCAATGTGCTGACGGTATTACACCTACTGGACAACCCTGCGGCGGTACAGTTCAAACTGCAGTTCCTTTTTTAAGAATAAATCCTGATGCACGTTCTGGTGCGATGGGCGATGTGGGTATCGCAATTAGCCCCGATGCCAACGCGATGCACTTCAACGCCTCTAAATTGGCAATGGCAAACCAAAATTTTGGGGCTTCTTTGACTTATACGCCGTGGTTGCGCAATTTGGGTGTCAATGATATTTATTTGGCTTATGGTACTGGCTACTACCAATTTGGTGGCAAAGTGAAGCAAGCTGTGGGTCTTGGTATTCGCTATTTCTCATTGGGTAGTATCAACTGGACAGACATTAATGGTCAGCCTCTCGGCGAGGGTAGTCCACGCGAGTTTGAAATTGCGGGGTCTTATGCACGCCAATTGAGTGCTGATTTTGCTATCGGTGCTACTGGAAAGTATATCTATTCTAATTTGGCTACAGGTCAAGATGCGGGTAGTGGTACGCCTATTACATCTGGTCAAGCTTTCGGTTTCGACTTGTCAGCTACCTACAAAAAGAAACTCAATATGTCAGGTGGCAAATCTGATTTGACTATCGGTGGTGCTTTGACGAATATGGGTAATAAAATTATTTACCTACGTACTGCCGACTTTATACCGACAAATTTAGGTATTGGCGCAGCTTGGGATATTCCACTCGACCAATATAACAGCATCGTGGTGGCTATGGATTTGAACAAACTGATGGTGCCAACACCACGCCCCAATGATAGCACAGATGTTAATCAAAATAAGGTAGTTGATTGGCGCGAGAAGAACTTAGTAAAAGGTATGTTCGGTTCTTTCAGTGATGCACCCGGTGGCGCAGGAGAAGAATTTAAAGAAATCAACTGGTCAATTGGTTTAGAATATTGGTACGATAAGCAATTTGCTGTCCGTGCGGGTTATTTTCGTGAAGATAAATCAAAAGGTGGTCGTCAATATTTTACCATCGGTTTGGGTTTGAAATACAACGTTATGGGTATCAATTTATCATACCTCGTACCGACTTCAAGCCAACGTGGACCATTGGATAATACTTTGCGTTTCTCATTGTTGTTTGACGCGGCTTCGTTCCAAGACAATGAAGAAAATTAACCAATTTTTCGCATTATAAGTGATGAATTTTAGAATGCATCATCTTGAAATAAGTACAAAAGCTGTCTCATTTGGGCAGCTTTTTGTGTTTTATACATATGCTTTCTTAATTTTGTGATGGTATTGTGATAGAGAAATAAGTATATTTGTTTCACATTAAATTTCTTTAAAAATGAAAAAGTATATACCGATAACAATAGCCTATTTTGCCTTATTCGCCTCATGCAGCGAAATAGCACCCGTTGTACCAGCATTGGGTGATAAAAAAGTATTGATTGAAGAATTTACGGGCGTGCGGTGCGTCAATTGCCCCGCAGGTGCGGCTGAAATTGAAGACTTGAAGGCAACCTATGGTGATAGATTGGTCGTTATCAGCATCCACGCAGGTGATTTTGCGCCACCGTATAGCGATAGCAAATATGATTTTAGAACGCCAGAAGGGAATGAATTGGAAAAACTATTGGGTTCGCCCTTAGGCTATCCCACGGCAGTTATTAACCGTAAGAAATTTTCGGGTCAAACGCAGTTTCAAGTATTCCGTACTACGTGGGCGGGTTTGATTGCCAACGAAAGCGCGACCCCCTCAGTATTTACCCTCGGTTTTGTCAAATATTATGATACAAAAACTCGAAAATTGGATATTGAAGTAAAAATAATACCGACAGAAGCTCTTTCGGGCGATATACGCCTAAGCCTTGCCTTAACCGAAAGCGGCGTAAAAGACCCACAGGAAACGCCACAGGGCAAAAAGTCAGACTATAACCACAAGTATATTTTAAGAAAAATGCTCACCAAATTTGATGGCGATGCTTTAGAAAAGGTATCGAAAGGCGAAACGATTTCTAAGAAATTTAGCATAACCCTTTCTGATAAATGGGTAGCTGACAATATGAAAATTGTGGCTTTTGTACACAAAGGCGGGGCAGAAAAAGATGTTTTACAAGTGAGTGAGATAGGATTAGAATAAAAACAGGCTACCAATCTATAATACCAATTTTAAAAAAAAGCCATGCTGAAATAATACCACCATATGTTCCCAGAATATGGCTCAATACTGCCAATAGCATTCTTCGTGCATATTTGGGCATTATTTCGATATTTTAGAGTGTAATTGTCGAGAAGAAATGACTATTTCGCAGCAATTGATACAGCAAGCGGGCAAAGGCATACTTATTCTGTTAGACTAAAAGAAGGTAAGGGCAACGGTCATTTTGCCTTACTAAAAAGTATTGAATACAAAAGAAAAGGCTTACCCCAAGCCGATGCCTACGAAGCGGTAGGCTTCAAACGCGATGCGCGTGACTTTGCCATTGCGGCTAAGATTTTAAAGCATATTAACGTAAAATCTATTCGCTTATTGACGGATAATGCTGATAAAATGGCT
>JAYVKQ010000040.1:0-4492 GCA_043768285.1 Saprospiraceae bacterium
CCAAAATAGTGTGGTCATTGCCCGAAAAGGCGCGTGCAAGTACCCATTTATACAAATATCAAGAATGGTTAAAAAACCATAAAGGCTTGATATTTAAGGACTACGAAGCCTTACGCCAATGGAGTATCAACGAAATTGAAAATTTTTGGGAAAGTATTTGGCAATATTTTAAAATTAAAAGCAATACACCTTATACACGTGTTTTAAACAATGAGCCCATGCCGCGCGCCCGTTGGTTTGAAGGTGCAACGGTAAATTATGCGGAGCATATTATTAAAGGGAAAAATTATTTCTCGCCAGCAATTAAATTTTCCTCAGAAAGTTCCCCCCTCAGTATTTTGACGTGGGAAAGCCTTGAAAATCAAGTGGCTCATATCGCTCATTTTCTAAAACAACAAGGCGTTAAAAAAGGGGATTGTGTAGTGGGTTATTTGCCCAATATACCAGAAGCAATTGTGGCATTTTTAGCAACCGCAAGTATCGGCGCGATATGGTCATCTTGCTCGCCCGATTTTGGGACGAATAGCGTAGTCGAGCGTTTCAATTTGATTGAACCCAAAGTTTTATTTGCCGTAGATGGTTATCAATATAACGGAAAACCTTTTGATAGAACCGAAATTATTAACCAAATGGTTAAATCGTTACCTTCTCTTGAAAGGGTTGTTATCATTCCCAATTTATCCTCATTTTCTCAAGAAAAATATGATTTTACAAGTGTTTTTGACTTTAAGAATATTCAAAATACTGAGGGGGGGGACTATCCATTAATTTTTGAACCTGTTGATTTTTCACATCCATTGTATGTACTTTATTCAAGCGGAACAACAGGCGCGCCAAAGGCTATTACGCATTGTCATGGTGGCATTTTATTAGAACATTTCAAATATTTAGCCCTACACAACGACCTCCATGCGGGAGAGGTTTTCTTTTGGTACACGACTACGGGTTGGATGATGTGGAATTTTCAAATATCTGTTTTGTTACTCGGAGGTACTATCTTTTTATACGATGGTAGCCCTACTTATCCGCATATATCAAGCCTATGGGCACTCGCCGAAAAAGCCCACGTGGCGCATTTTGGTACAAGCGCGCCTTACCTTATTGCGTGTATGAAAGCGGGTTTAGATGCACGACCATATACCGCAAAGTATTTAAAATCAATCAATTCTACGGGTTCACCCTTGCCACCAGAGGTATATACATATGTATATGAAAAAATAAAAGAAAACGTATGGCTGACTTCTATGTCGGGCGGTACTGATGTTTGTACAGCTTGGGTGGGCGCAAATCCTTTGTTGCCTGTTTATGAAGGCGAAATACAATGCAGGTGCTTGGGCTGTGCGATGGAAAGTTTTAACGAAAAAAATGAACCGATATATGATGCAGTAGGGGAGATGGTGGTCTTAAAACCTATGCCCTCGATGCCCATATATTTTTGGGGCGATACAGATTATGCGAAATATACAGAAAGTTATTTTGAGATGTATGAAGGAATTTGGCGGCATGGCGATTGGCTCAATATCACGCGGCGCGGTTCTTTGACCATTCAAGGTCGCTCAGATGCGACGCTCAATCGGCACGGTATCCGCATTGGCACAGCCGAAATTTACCGCGTTTTAGATAAAATTCCGGATATAAAAGATGCCTTAATTGTGAATATTGAACAAGAAGGCGGCAACCACTATATGCCTTTGTTTATCGTCTTGAACGAGCACTATAAATTAACTAAGGAGTTAAACCAAACGGTTAAAACTGCATTGAAGGAAGCCTACACACCCCGTCATGTACCCGATGTGATTATCGAAGTACCTGATATACCCTATACTATTTCGGGCAAAAAAATGGAAGCACCCGTAAAGAAAATATTGATGGGCATACCCCTCAGTAAAGCTGCTAATCAAGGGGCTATGCGCAATCCAGAAGCGTTGGATTTTTTTATAAAAAATAGAGAAAAATTGTAAAATTATGCCATTTCAAGTACCCCCTCAGTATTTTTCTCCATTTTGATAACATCTAATGGGAAAGAGATAAAGAAAGTAGTGCCTACATTTTCTTTTGATTCAAACCAAATTTTTCCATTGTATTTATCTACAATATGCTTGCAAATAGCCAATCCTATACCTGTACCTTCGTACTGTGCGTTGCGGCTAAGGCGTTGGAAGAGGCGGAAAATCTTATCACTATATTCCTGTTTCATACCGATACCATTGTCCGTAAATTTTAGGGTATAGCTGTTTTCAGCTTGCGATATACTGCCTTGAATGGCAATTAATGGTTTAGTATTCGAGAATTTAAGCGAGTTGCTCATCAGATTTTGGAAAAGCTGTGTCAAATGTAACTTGCTGATATACAACGAAGGCAGCATACATCGAATATCAATAATCGCATCTTTTTCTGTGATAACAACGCGCAAATTGTCTTGTACATCTACTAACACCTGCGATAAGGATGTTGAGCGGGTTATCTCTTGGTCTTCGGAAGCAACTGTTGAGTATTCTAATAAAGCGGACAATAGATTTTCCATTCTTTTCACACCCGAAGTCACAAAATTCATATATTCACCCGCCTCAGGGGGCAACAATTTAGCATATCGCCTTTCAATGATATGTACAAAACTACTGATACTCCTAAGCGGCTCTTTCAAGTCGTGGGCAGAGGCATAAGCAAATTGGCGCAAAATTTCATTCGATTTTTCAAGTCTTTCATTCTGAACTTGTATTTCCTTATTCTTATCTACAAGCATATTATTGCTTCTCGTTCTCAATTTCAAATAATAAACAAGTGCAACGATAACAATAAATGTAAAAAATAACACAATTGCAAGCATATAGCTCTGTTGCTTCTGCTTTTGCTCTTGATATTGACCAGCCGCTTTTTCCACATCAAATTTATATTGGGCTTCGGCTAAACGACGCGCTTTTTCATCACTGAATATCGAATCGCCGTAGATATTTGCCGTATGAAGGCAATCAAAAGCTGTTTTATAATCTTCTTTTTGCCGGTAAACTTCTGATAAATTAAAATTACCTTTTTGAATAATATCTTTTATACCCCGCTGTTCGGCTACAATGATGCTTTCTTTGTACATCGTAATTGCTTTATCATAATCCTTCGTTTTTTGATTGAGAATACCCAATTTTAAATATAAATTTGGATATTCATAAAATTCTAAATAGTCTTTCACTTTTAAACATCTTTCTAATACATCTTTGGCTAAAGGGTAATTTTTAGCATTGATATGTACATCGGCAATCGAAATGAGCGTATATGCAATATAGCGATTAAAGTGCATGTCATCATAAAGAGCTAATGCTTTTTTATGATATAAAAGTGCCGTATCGAACTTACCTTGTTCATTCAAGATTTTGCCAAAAGCATTGAGGGCGATACCAATTTTAGTCGTATCATCAATTTTCAAAGCTAAATCGTAGGCTTGTTTGGCATGGTCGAAAGCCAAATCAAAATTTTTGCTTTTACTATACACCCCACTGATATTGGCAAGCGACACAACGGTGGATTTATTATTACTGCGTTTTTTAGATAAATCATTTGATTTGATATAGGCTTCGGCGGCTAAGTCAAATTCGCCCAAAAACTCGTGCAAAGTACCCAAACCATTATAGGCAAACTCTTCCATTTCAATATCGCCGACTTTTTGGGCAAGTTTCATCGCTTGATTGAAATAATCTCGGGAAACAATAAACTTATTGAGTTTTTTATGCACAATTGCCCAATCGAGCATAATATCCATTTGCAATTCGTAGGGAACGATATCGATAAAGTTGAGGGCTTTTTGATAATAATCACGCGCTTCATTCAGTTTGAGGTTGTCTTCATAAATAATACCTGCGCGGCGATATACCCTGAATTGAATTTTTTTATAGTCAAGTGTTTGATATTTTTCAGCTATAGCGATGGCTTTGTTGATGTCGCTGATAGCTTCACCAAAATTTTTGAGTGTCTTTACTTTTGCGGATTTGTCTAAACGGATGATAAAGGCAGTATCTTGGCTATATTCATCAAGTGGGATTTTCTGTGCAAAGGCAATACAGTGGAATGATAGTGCTATGCAGAGTAGTAGTATATTTTTTAAGGTTGTTCGAACCATTGCTTATCAGTATTATTATTTAGTATAAAAACAAATGTGAAACTTCAAAAAACATTCCTGTTTAGAAGTTTCACATCGAAAAGATTAAAATATTTTTTTTTTTATTTCAATCCTTCATTACCAACGTGGTGGACGACGTAAATCGCAACCACAGCCGCCTTTAATGGCTTTAGTTTCTTCTACCGATAATGGTTGGCATTTGCCATTTGACAAGTTCTGGATTTCGTTGATAGTTTTCTTCATTGATAAGTATTCTTGATGGATTATAAAAAATGAGTTTTAAACATGAACTGATTGCGATATAACTAATTGATAATCAATTAATTATTTTTTTTCTTGAGTAGCCTTAGAGTAAACTAAGTTATTGATTATTAGGCTTTTAGA
>JAYVKQ010000041.1:0-11369 GCA_043768285.1 Saprospiraceae bacterium
CTCACAGTATTTTCTGTAGTAGCATAATTCTACTTTTGCGCTTTAATAATTCAAAAAAATGTAAATTAACTTATGGAACACCCTAAAATGTTCCCTCAATTTTAGAAAAGCAGAAGGATAGACCGTAACTTTGCCCAAACAGTACGGACTTTAAACAAGGAAATGTCCCAAATCTATATGGAAGAACGGATTTACATTATCAATGAGCCTATCAATTTTATTAATGAAATGTACATCTCGGAAGGTATGAGCCTTCAAGAGTGGGAAGGGCTGTTGGCACAAGGGTGGCGACACAATGGAAAAATGGTGTTCAGAAGTAGTCACGATATTGATGAAGAAGATGGTTTATGCCGCATTTTACCCCTACGTAATGTCTTAAAAGATTTGGACTTTTCAAAAAGCCAACGCAAAATTTTTAAAAAAAACCAAGACCTGCGTCACGAAATACGCCCCCTCCGCATTGACGATGCCAAGCATGATATGTTTTACAAACACATTGCTCGCTTCAAACACCGCGTTCCACTATCTATCTGGGACTTTGTGGCTATCGAAAAAAACAAACCTTTCAAAACATGGGAACTCTGCGTCTATAAAGAAAATAAACTAATCGCTTGTAGCTTCATTGACATTACAAGAAACTCATTATCAAGCACTTATGCCATGTTTGATATTGATGAAGGGCATCGCAGTTTGGGTATTTATACCATGATATTAGAAATGATGTTTGGGCAAGAGAAAAATAAAACATATTATTACCCAGGCTATGCCTACGAAACACCTTCCTTTTTTGATTATAAAAAGAAGTTCAGTAATACAGAGTTTTTTGATTGGGATACGAAAACGTGGTTGTCTTTTGAATTATTAGGGAAAGTATGACCCCTCAGTATTTTGGAGAATATAAGAGGTTGTCTCAAAAGTACTGATACTGAGTAAGTGGTTTCGGAAACTGATTTTGATGATATTTTTTTTTACAGAAAAAATATGATCAAAATCAGTTTCCGAAACCGCATTACTACAAATACGCTGCCCCTTTCAATTTTTTGATTATTTCGGTCACTTGCTTAATTTCTTGTTCTTTTGCCTTCGGATATATCAAAAGGACATTATTTTCATCCACGATGATGAAATCGTCTAACCCCCTCAGTATTGCGAGCTTGTCGGCAGGTATTCTCACGAGCGTGTTCGTGGTATCCGTAGCAATCACATTATCACTTTGTATGACGTTGCCATGTTCATCTTTATCTAACTCTTGATACAAGGCACCCCATGCACCCAAATCTGACCAACCAAAATTGCCGGGTATAGTGTAAACGTTTTCTGCATTTTCCATTATGGCATAGTCAATAGACGTAGCGCGGGTACGCGGATAGTGTTCGTCAATGAACGCTTGCTCCCCCTCAGTATTGAATAGGTTTTCGCCTTTTTTTAAGACATCAACTATATCAGCGGCATACTTATCAAAAGCTTTTAGTAACGATTGTACACTCCAAATAAAGATACCTGCATTCCAGACGTAGTTGCCCGCTTTCAAAAACTCTTGAGCCGTTGCCAAATTCGGTTTTTCTGTAAAGCTATTCACTTTATAAATGCCATCATTATTAGCGTCATTGCGGTTATATTGCACATAGCCATAACCCGTATTAGGGGTTAACGGTGTGATACCCAAAGTCATTAAGGCATTATTAGTAGAGGTAAATTCTAAAGCCTGTTCTATATTTTTCAAAAATTCTCCTTCGTTCATGATAAGGTGGTCAGAAGACGCTACGACGAAAGTTGCTTTGGGATTAATGGCTTTCAATTTCAGGGCAGTATAAGCCAAACAAGGCGCGGTATTGTTGCGACTTGGTTCGGCAAGTATTTGATTATCAATAAGTTCTGGTATTTGTTCTTTTACCAACCCGATATAGGTTTTGTTGGTAACAACAAATATATTCTCTTTCGGAATAAGCGGTAAAAAGCGTTCATAGGTGATTTGCAACAGCGATTTGCCGATACCCAAGATGTCTAAAAACTGTTTGGGTTTAGCTTCTCGACTGGCGGGCCAAAAACGACTACCAACCCCTCCTGCCATAATAGCTACGTAATAATTGGAATTCATAAGTTTATAATTTTTGTTTATATTTTCAAAACATATCTTTTACTTCTTCAACGACTTTAGCAACACCCTCTTCCAACGAAATTGTATGTTGCCAACCCAGCCCATGCAACTTCGACACATCCATCAATTTGCGGGGTGTGCCATCGGGCTTTGTGGTATCCAATACAATATCGCCCTCAAAACCGACTGTTTTTTGAACCAATTTTGCCAAATCATAGATAGATAAATCTGTTCCTGTACCAATATTAACGAAGCCGTCTTCATTGTAATTTTGCATTAAAAACAGACAGGCATCGGCTAAATCATCGGCGTGCAGAAACTCGCGCAAGGGCGTACCTGAGCCCCATATGGTTACTTGGTTATCATTGTTTTTTTTCGCCGTCAAAAACTTCCGAATAAGGGCAGGCAATACGTGCGAACTCTGTAAATCGTAATTGTCGTTAGGTCCATACAGATTGGTTGGCATCACGGATATAAAATTGCTGCCATATTGGGCACGATAAGCATCGCACATTTTGATACCCGCAATTTTAGCGATAGCGTAAGGTTCGTTGGTATGTTCGAGCAAACCTGTGAGTAAATATTCTTCTTTTAAAGGCTGCGGCGCGAGTTTGGGATAGATACAAGACGACCCCAAAAACAGCAACTTCTTCACACCATGTTGATAGCTACTGTGGATAACGTTGTTTTGTATCATCATGTTCTCATACAGAAACTCAGCACGGTAGATATTATTTGCCAATATCCCCCCCACTTTGGCAGCAGCCAAGAAGACATACTCTGGTCTTTCTTTTCTAAAAAAATGCTGCACGTTATCTTGGTTACGCAGGTCAAGTTCATTTGATTTTCTAAAAATCAAGTTCTCATATCCTTGTTTTTGCAGCCCCCTCAGTATTGCAGAGCCTACCATACCTCGATGCCCCGCTACGTATATTTTTGCTGATTTTTCCATAAACATATGTACAATATTAGATGTAAGTAGGTAGATGTAAATAATCGATAATTTTATTTTTCATAATATACTGATAATGAATATATTACAAGTCGTACATCGTACATCTATTATCGTACATCTACTTATGATATTAAAATCGACTTGCTCATATAATCCAATATCAATTTACTTTACTGACTTTATTGTTTTTTAATATATATTGTTCGCCACTTTCGGGGCAAACGGCTATACCCTCTTTATCAAATTTTAAACGATGCCCATAGGCACTCATCCAACCCATTTGTCGAGCGGGATTGCCTACAACTAAGGCATAGGGCAGAATTTCTTTTGTCACCACTGCCCCTGCACCGATAAAAGCATACGCACCAATATCATGCCCACACACAATCGTAGCGTTTGCACCAATAGTAGCACCTTTGCCTACTTTGGTTTTCATATATTCACTTTTGCGATTGACTGCGCTGCGCGGATTGATGACATTGGTAAACACCATTGAGGGACCCAGAAACACATCATCATCGCAGGTTACACCCGTATAGATAGATACATTGTTTTGCACTTTACAATTGTCTCCTAAGACAACCTCGGGTGAAACAACAACATTTTGACCAATATTGCAGTTTCTGCCGATAGTGCATTTGGACATTATATGGCTAAAATGCCAAATCTTAGTACCTTCTCCGATGGTACATCCTTCGGCAACGATAGCAGTTTCGTGGTGAAAATATTTTTTATCCATATATTTTATTGAGCATTAGGATTCACCCCCTCATCACTTTGGATTTTTTTATAAAAAAACTACAAAATCCTTTCAACTCAAGGCTAATTCTAATTCTTGTAAAAAAATGATTTAACTGTATCTACAATATATGCCAAAGTATCACTATCCAACTCCGTGTGCATAGGTAACGAAATAACTTCATCACAAAGCATTTCAGTCACTTTCAGCCCACCACCTTGCCAATAATGCGCAAAGGCTTCTTGTTTGTATAAAGCCACAGGGTAGTAAATCATGCACGGCACATCGTGGTCAGTCAAATATTTTTGGAGCGCAGCTCGTTGTCCATTTTTCACGCGTAAGGTATATTGGTGAAAAACATGAGTGGAGTTGCGCACACGATAAGGTATTTCCAAACCGTCAATATTTTTGAAAGCCTTATCGTAAAATGTCGCAGCTTTACGGCGTGCCGCCGAGTATTTATCGAGGCGTTTTAATTTCACATCTAATATGCCCGCTTGCAGGCTATCCAAACGCGAGTTCACACCTATAATAGCATGATAATATTTTTTCGCTTGCCCGTGGTTGGCAATCATACGTATTTTTTGAGCAATAGCATCATCATTGGTCATTATTGCCCCGCCATCGCCATAGCAACCTAAATTTTTTGAAGGAAAAAAAGATGTGCAACCGATATGTCCAATCGTACCCGTTTTGGCTTTGCGTCCGTCTTTGAAAGTATATTCCGAGCCAATTGCTTGGGCATTGTCTTCAATGACGTAGAGGTTGTGGCGTTCTGCAATGTCCATAATTGCTTCCATATCGCAACTTTGACCGAAAAGATGTACGGGAACAATCGCCTTAGTGCGCGGCGTAATAGCTTTTTCGATAAGGCGCGGTATGACATTAAATGATTTAGCATCTACATCTACCATGATAGGTTTTAGATGCAAAAGGGCAATTACTTCGGCAGTTGCCACATAGGTAAAAGCAGGGACAATCACCTCATCATTAGGTTGTAAATCCAGCGCCATCATCGCAATCTGGAGCGCGTCCGTCCCATTAGCACAGGGGATGACGTGTTTTACAACCAAATAGTTTTCCAAATTTTTCTGAAATTGTCCCACTTGTGCACCATTGATGAAGGCGGTGGTATCAATCGTGGTCTTGATGGCGGCATCAACTTCTCGTTTGATTTTCTTGTATTGACCTTTGAGGTCAACCATTTGTATCGGTTTGTGCATTGTAACAGTATCCATAATTGTAAATATAGAATTAGGATTATTCAAGTTTTTATTTTTTACGTAAATCTATATCAAATCGTTCAATTTTCGCCCTTAACTTTCTGTAAAAGACTGTTTTCAATTTCCATGTGGATTGAAAAACCAGAGTTCATAATTTCGACCAGTACCCGCTCACGCCCTTTGATATTGACCAATCTGCCGCGTAGCCCCATCAATGAGCCGTGCGATACTTCTACCCAGTCTCCTTTATGGAATACTTCTTCCGTTACTTCAATATCAATTTCTTCACCCAATAAGCGGCGCAACATTTTGATTTGCTGGTCAGGAATAGATAGGATATTATTGCCAAATTTGAGGAAACTTGCTACATATTCTGTTTCCAAAACAGGCACATATTGCGGCTTAATAATTCTGACAAAAACAAAACTATTAATAAGCGGCATCTCAACTTTGCGCAATTTGCGGCTGTATTTTCGCGTCATGGTGCGAATGGGCAAATAGGCTTCTATTTGCTTAGAAAGCAATTGTTTAAACGCCAATTTCTCGCTTTTGAAGCGGGTGCGAATGGCAAACCAACGCGGTTCTTTCGGGTCTAAATGGTTTTCGATAGATTTAGCCGAAGTTGGTTCTTTTTCAACAACGGTTTTTTTCA
Source organism: Saprospiraceae bacterium (assembly GCA_043768285.1). Taxonomy (GTDB): domain Bacteria; phylum Bacteroidota; class Bacteroidia; order Chitinophagales; family Saprospiraceae; genus JAAFJT01. Next base: position 5,668 of record JAYVKQ010000041.1, read on the forward strand.
AAATAGGTAATGTTTGTTCCATAGCAATTATTTTCTTTTGTTAATTTTGGTTATAATTAATGTGAGGTTAAAAGTTCATAGCTCTAAAACTTCGCCAACGCTTTTGCTGCAATGGTTTCGCCGACGGCAAGGGAGGCAGTTGCTGCGGGAGAAGGGGCATTGCATACATTTATAATATTGTTTTTTTCTAATATCAAAAAATCGTCTATTAAGTTACCTTGAGTGTCGCAAGCTTGGGCACGAACACCCGCACCGCCTCTTTCCACATCAGCCTCTTGGATTTCGGGTATTAGCTTTTGTAAGGCTTTAACAAACGCGCGTTTTGAAAAAGAACGGTACATTTCCTCTAAGCCTTCGCGCCAATATTTACGCGCAATTTTTCTAAAACCACTGAAGCCCAACGTTGCCACCAGTTCTCCAAAATCCACATCTGACCGCTTGTAGCCTTCTCTTTTGAAGGCAAACACAGCATTCGGTCCCGCTTCAATACCGCCCAAAGCCATACGGGTAAAATGCACCCCGAGAAAAGGAAAATCTGGATTAGGCACGGGATATATCAAGTTCTTTACCAAATATTCTTTTTCTTTTTTCAAATCGTAATACTCACCTCTGAAGGGCAATACTTGGATATTCACTTCAGGTTGGGTCATTTTCGCTACTATATCAGCATATAAACCTGCGCAATTTATCACCACTTTGGTTTCTATATCCCCCCCCTCAGTATTAACGACATTTACGCCATTTTTTTCTACAATATTAATGACTTTTCTATTAAAAAAAATAGAATTACCTGTACTTTCAATCAATTCTGCGTATTTTCTCGACATCCCTTTGAAGTCAATAATACCCGTTTGTGGCACCCATATCGCTTCTACACTCTGTACGTGCGGCTCAATTTCTTTAACCTCTTGTGGCGTAATTTTCTTAATTCCCTCTAAACCATTAGCAATGCCACGTTTATATATATTATCTAACGCACCTTTTTCGCTATCGTCTGTTGCTACAATAACTTTACCGCATACCTCGTGAGCAATACCGTATTCTCGTGCAAATATAAGCAGTTCGTCGTAACCATGTTTACAATTTATAGCTTTTAAACTGCCTGGTTTGTAATAAATGCCAGAATGAATAACCCCACTGTTGTTGCCAGTTTGGTGCTTAGCTACGCCGTCTTCTTTTTCAATGACGGCGATTTTCAAACGCGGGTTGGCTTTCGTTAATTTATAGGCGGTGGCTAATCCTACTATCCCCGCGCCGATTATGGCAACATCATATTTCATATAAAAGTAAATTTATTCCTGTCTCGTGTCCAATAATTGATGTTATGAAACTTCATAATACATTGATAATCAAATTATTGCGATTCGTACATCGTACATCAATTGTCGTGCATCTACTTACCCCCTCAGTCTTTCGACCAGATCAACAAAGGTGCAGGGTCAAATCGTTTCCAATCAACGTTCAACATCTCTTGGGTCTGATATATTACATAACGGATTTTACGGAACATGAGTTTTTCGGCTTTTTCAATCAAATTAATCAAATAGGCTTTATCAACATCACCAACCAATATCAAATCAATGATATTGCTGTCCATTCCTTTTGAAAAATCGCCAATGAGATAGACCCTATCAACTACACCTAAGCGATTGATTACTTGCTCCAAAACGTGGTCAATCCCTACGTGTTTGAGTAATATACTATGAATTTCGCGAAAAAGCGGGTGGGTAGTATTGGCTTGAAACATTTTTTTGTTGCCAATTAATTCTGATGACAATAATCCAGCTTGCTCGAAGCGGTTGATTTCAATGCGAATGGCGTTTGAGGATTCACCGAATTCTCCTTCAAGACCTCTCAAATAGGCTGTCGTATTGCTGTTCAAGAAAAATTTAAGTAATAGTTTGATGCGGGTTTTTGATGAGATTAGGGCTTCTATCATAAATTATTTATATTTGAGTAGCAAAATTACTCAATCTTGCATATATTTAGATAGTCAATGTTGTATTTTATGTTTTATTTCTGCGCATTGGCAACCAGATACCAAGCAACACCCGCAAAAATAATATTAGGTATCCAAACCCCCACATAGGCAGGTATATTCGGCTGCGTAGCAAAAGTGACTGAAAATTTTGATAAAAAAATGAATATTGCGCCCAACCCAATACCCAATGCCAAGTGAAAACCAATGCCGCCCCGTACTTTACGCGCTGCGATGGACATACCAATCAAGGTCAAAATAATAATGGTAAAAGGGTCGGCTGTGCGGCGGCTGATTTCGATTTCGTAGGATTTGGTATTGCCTGTGCCGCGTTGTACGAGTTTTTTAATTTCATGCTGTAACTCAGCCGTTGTAAATATCTCATTTTGGTTGGAATAGCGCACAAAATCTTCGGGAAAAACATTGACCGCCGTATCAATAGCACCCGAGTTTACTTCAATCGTTTCTCTCAATCCATCGAACGTCCGTTTTTGCCAATTTTGCAAACGCCAAATATTGGGTGCGCGCAGCCAATTAGCATTTTCAGCCTTCAACACGCTTTTTAAGATATTATTGTCGTAGCGTTCTATCCTAAAACTACGCGCTGTACTATCATTTTTTCTGAAATAACCAATATAAACCTTTGTGTTGGGGTCTACGAACATATTCACGTTTTCCGTTTTGCCTCTATCGCGGTTCGAGTCTATATACCGTGCCTCAAAATCCGTCCTTTCTTTATTCGCTTTTGGTACAAGGATATGGTTGAAAAACAAATGAAATGACGCAATGATACCCGCCGACACCATGTAGGGACGAATAAGCCTTTTAAAACTAACACCTGCATTGAAAATGGCAATAATTTCGGAATTGTACGCCATGCGTGACGTAAAAAAAATAACCGTTATCAAGGCATATAACGGCAGCAACAGCATATTGATGTGAGGAATAAAATAGATGATATAATCTGATACGATTTCGCCAAATTTTAGGTTTTGCTTTTTGAACGCATCCGCTTTTTCGCTGTAATCAATCACACAGGCAATCATGGTAAATATCAAGACCACAAAGCTAAAAGTGCCAAGATATTTACGAATGATATAACGGTCAAGTAGCGTTAGATTGATTTTTTGCAAAAACGACATAGATAGTTGATATTAAATGCGTATATATTCAGTCGTTGCAAAATTAACCGTTTTTATCAAATATCATAACGAAGTTATGCTATTGCTCTAATTTTGAGCCATCCAGAGTGCCGCATTTATTCTACATAAGGCGCAAGGTGTAGAATAAATGCCCCGCTATTAAAATTAGTATTGTAAAATATGCCCAATTTTATCCTTTTTCACACAGGATTGTCCCAATTTAGCTAAGTGAGCACAATCAAACAGACATCTTTTTTCGTAATATTTTGTTAAAGTCAGCCGTACAAGGTGCCGTTATATGGAAATAGCCGTCTTAATATTAGATGCTTTAATTAAAAAATTATTCACTAAAAAAATCAAAGACGATGTTTAAAAAAGCTGGTTTAATGCTTATGCTATTGTTGGGTTTATCGGTTACGAACTATGCCCAATTCGATAAAATGATTAAAGATAAGGTACAAAAAACGGTTGCAGGCGTGGGTCTATCGAGCGATGATATTGGCAGTGGTTTGAAAGAAGCCTTGAACGTAGGCATCGGCAAAGGCGCGGATTTGTTAGCCGAAAAAGGTGGGTATTTGAACTCGCCTTATAAAATTTTGTTGCCGCCCGAAGCTCGTGGTATGGCAGATAAACTGAAAATGGTACCTGGCTTTAGCAATTTTGAAGCCCAAGCGGTCGAAAAAATTAATGCAGCCGCCGAAGATGCCGCTGTAAAAGCCAAGCCTATTTTCGTGAATGCTATCAAACAAATGACCATTACGGATGCTATGAATATCTTGATGGGTGAAAAAGATGCGGCGACTGTTTTCTTAAAAAAAGGAACTTACGATGCCCTTTACAAGGAATTTAGCCCTATTATTGTTGCTTCATTGGACAAATTCAGCGCACGTCAATATTGGACAGACGGTGTTACCGCTTATAATAAAGTGCCTTTAGTCAAAAAAGCCAATCCAAGTCTTGATGATTATGTAACAAAAGAAGCCTTAAATGGTCTCTTTTCGATGATTGCTAAAAAAGAATTGGAAATCCGTACCGATAAAGGCGCACGTACTTCTGACTTGTTGAAAAAAGTATTTGCCAAGCAAGATAAATAAATTAATGGATAATTTATAATGGACGATGGATAATATTTTCATAATCAATTAGTTGTGATACAACTATTGCGATTTATAAATAAAAAAAGCCGATTGATGTTTGCCAATCAGCCTCGCCAAAGAATATGAAATTTAATTTTTAGGTTTTTACCCGTGCCACCGCTTCGAAACGGTGGCACGGGTTTTTAGTACCCCCCTCAGTATTTCAAGTTTAAGACACCCTATTTTATTACAAGATTAGAGACATATTAAGTTTATTAAATTCTCCTATATTTTAGCCACAATATCATAATGGTGCTTAATATGTATAGCCGTAAATAGCAACATCTCGCGCATCGTCATAATACCTAAAACGGGATGCGGCACTTGGAGCGTATCCAACTCCAATTCCGTCAAATCCGCCAAACGTTCCACTAATTTTTGATGAATAGTATTAAAATTTGCCAATAGCTCCGTTTTCGTTTCCGTAATATCGAGGTGGCGATAAGGCATTTTACCTTCTTTTTTCAGTTTTTCTAACACATTTTGATAATTAATCTTAACCGTCACGTAGTCTAATGAGGGACGTTCCGCTTTTCCAAACTGTGCCAATGTGCTGGTATCTTTTAACGCACCCGCTATGCCTTTAACAGAATTAATCAAATGCTGCGCGTGTTGGGCGATAGACCATTTTTCAGCGTGTGGTTGTGTCCCAAAATGAGTATCGTCGGTTTGTTGAAAAAATCTTTCGATTGTTTCGTATTCCGCTTTAATGGTTGAGATTAGGATATTTTTATTCATTTTTATAGAATATTCGTTAAATAAATATGTTTAAAAAAATATTTTAATTAATCCAAATGCTTAACTGCCCGTTGTAAAGCGTGCATCATATATTTCTCATCTTGATACAAACGCGACAGCATGATGCCGCCTTCTATATCTTGAATGACTTGCAGAGAGAGCATTTGCGCATATGTTTCTGCATATTTTGCCATATATATTTTTGTTAAAACCGTAGAAAATTCGTCAAAAAACTGGCGCGTCATATCCATAAATTCAACATTTACATTTGCCGCTTCCAATATGGTATTGCCCATCAAACAGCCGCCGTCGCCGTACATAAAGACATTTGCCATGCGTTTCAATACTTTTTCTATCTTTTCTTGGGGCAAAAGGCTATCATCATAAGCATATTTGGCTATCCTTTCTTTAAAATACTGAATTGCACTGTCCAATATAGCCAGCATCAAATCTTCTTTATTTTTAAAATAATAATAAAAATGCGATTTCTGAATATCACAGGCTTTTGCCAAATCATCCATTGACGTATTAGCATACCCCCTTTGGCGTATCACCTTAGAGGCTTTTATAATAACTTCTTCTTTTGATGTTTTAACTATGGGCATTGTGATATATGTTTAATCCTAATAGAGTACAAATATATAGAATAATTGTTCAAGAAAAAATATTATTTTCACTTTTTTTTAGTGCAACGGAACGCTGTTCCGT
>JAYVKQ010000042.1:0-8607 GCA_043768285.1 Saprospiraceae bacterium
CCCATCTTATGTCTCTTTTGGACTGTCTAATAATTAAGGTGTCCCCTTTTATGGATAGTATTTTACCTTTTAAAACATTGTTTTTCTTTGTTTTAATAATCACTCTTTGGTTTGTATCAAAAGGAAAAGGCGGTTCTTCAAATGTTTGTACCCCCTTTTTGAGCGTACGATGCGATGAATCCAAAGATTCAATTTGATTTTTGGGCAAAATAAGCGTTCCATATTTATTCGATTTAAAAACAATAGTGTCGCTACGCCTTTCAAGTATTTGACCATACATTTCTACACCTCTATTTGTAACAATGGTATAGTAATTTCCAGACTTAGTTGGAGGTACATTCTTTTTTATTTGAGCTAATAAATTAGTAGAGTAAATCAGCAAGATGAATAAGATAAGGCATTTATTTGTCATGATTCTCGTATTAAGAATGTCTGATGAGGGAAAATATAATATGACAAATGTAACGAAAATTTGAGAAAAATGTTAGTTTATTCCCCCCCCCTCAGTATTTTTTGAAAAAAAATCCGTGCAAATTAGCCCAATCCGCCCAATCCGTGTTCCTATTTTGTCCAACATAAGAGGACTTAATGAATTTTTATCTTTAAAATAACTATTTGATTATCAATAGTTTAAAAATAATGATAAAAAAAATTTTATCAAAAAATATATTTCATAGAGGGCAAATCAAACCTACACCCTATCTTTGCACATGGAAACGGTAAATTTATCAGCAGACAAATTTTTGGGCGAAGCCCTTACTTACGACGACGTTTTGCTCGTCCCCTCTTTTTCGGAAGTTCTTCCGCGTGAAGTCAATATTTCTACGCAACTCACAAAAAATCTTCGATTGAATGCCCCGATGGTGTCCGCAGCGATGGATACTGTGACGGAAAAAGCATTAGCCATTGCCATTGCGCGACAAGGCGGTATCGGTATCATCCACAAAAATATGAGTATAGAAGCGCAAGCCGACCAAGTGCGCTCCGTCAAACGCTCGGAAAGTGGGATGATTATTGACCCCGTCACGCTCTCGCCCGATGCGCTTGTGGCAGATGCCCATGCGTTGATGAAGAAATACAGTATCGGCGGCATCCCGATTACGGAGGGGAAGAAGCTGGTTGGCATATTAACCAACCGCGACCTGCGTTTTGAAAAAAAATTCAGCCGCCCCGTCAAGGAGTTGATGACGACCAAAAACCTCATTCTCGCGCCTATCGGGACGACCCTCGAAAAAGCGAAGGAAATATTACAACGCAATAAGATAGAAAAACTGCCCGTCGTTGATGATTACGGCAATTTGGCAGGCTTGATTACTTACAAAGACATACTCAAAGTACAAGATTATCCGAACTCATGCAAGGATAGCCTGGGGCGTTTGATAGTCGGCGCGGCTTTGGGTGTTACCCGCGATATGCACGAGCGATTGGATGCTTTGATGGCAGTGTCGGTGGATGCGGTCATAATTGACACCGCGCACGGACATTCGCAAGGCGTATTGACGGCAGTTCGAGAAGCCAAAACGCGGTATCCACACTTGCAAATTATCGGCGGCAATGTGGCAACGGGCGAAGGTGCGAAAGCCTTAGCTGATGCAGGGGCTGATGGTGTGAAAGTAGGCGTGGGACCCGGTTCGATATGTACCACGCGCATCATTGCAGGGGTCGGTATGCCCCAATTGACAGCCATATATAATGCAGCAAAAGCCTTAAAGGGTACAGGTGTTCCGATTATTGGCGATGGTGGTATCCGCTTTACGGGCGATATTGCCAAAGCGATAGCAGCTGGTGCAAGCACTATTATGGCGGGTTCGCTGTTTGCGGGTGTAGAAGAAGCACCTGGCGAAACGATAATATTCGATGGTCGTAAATTCAAGATATATCGCGGTATGGGTTCCATTGGCGCAATGCAAGAAGGTTCGAAAGACCGCTATTTCCAAGATGTTGAAGATGATGTGGCAAAACTTGTTCCCGAAGGCATCGAAGGGCGCGTCCCATTCAAAGGCACATTGGCGGAAGTAATGGTGCAATATATGGGCGGCTTGCGGGCGAGTATGGGCTATTGTGGCGCACCGACTATCGAAGCCATGCAACAATCTCGTTTTGTGCGCATTACGAATGCGGGCATTTTAGAAAGCCATCCGCACAATATTTCGATTACGAAGGAGTCGCCTAATTATTCGCGGCGTTAATAATGCTAAAATACTGAGGGGGTAGCTAAAGTCCAAAAAAAAGAGACTGTCTAATACGACAGCCTCTTTTTTTTATCTATTATTTTGCTGATCAAATATTTATAATTTGATAAAATTAATATTAATTACGTTTAGAAGGCTTCATCGCCACGTTTTCATCAAGTGAAATGTTTTTAGCTTTTGAAGGCAGCTCCATGGATAAATAACCTTCTACGGGGCGTGTTACGACGCGGTAGTATTGGTTTTTTGTGACTGGATAAGTTTCAAAAATATCACCTGTTGCGCGTGGAATATCTTGCCATGTTTTTTCATCGGTGCTGACTTGCCATTGCACGGTTGTTTTTTCCTCGTCGAAACCAGATACTTTCATAATGACCTGCTCATTGGCTTTAAAATTTGTTTTGCCACCAGCTACGTTGATGTTCAAATCAGCGTTGATGTTAGTCGTTTGAGCGAAAGAGGCATTGGAAAATGTACAGAAAAGTGCGATAACGCAGAATAATCCTTTGTTTACTGTATTCATTGTAAGAGACTTAAATTTTGGTTAAAGAAAGAGTTTTAATTTACTGAAAAATACCCTAAAAAAACTATGCCAAACTTTGTGACAAGATGCTGGAAGGAGTCGCTTTATTGGTTTTTGTTACACAGATTAAGTTACAAAAGTTAAAGTAAGTAGCTTAAAATACTGAGGGGGTAGCTTTTGTAGTTCTATTTTGAGAAAAGAAAAAATAATAAGTGAATTTTCATAAAAAATAAGGGTAAATCGAAAAATAATTTACAAACGTTAAAAGATTATTGTAACTTTGCGCATCTTCTGAGACGTATAAGAAACAGAAGGAATATTAAGTGGTTGCTTGCACTGCGTGAAAGCAGCTAAATGTTTGACAGTCAAGTGTTTAGTGTTAATTACCACTATTTTTAAAAAAGCTAATGTTAAAATAGGCAAAACAGAGATGATTATGTTTTATTCACTAAATCTAAAACAACGCCAATGGTAACGTGATAATGTAACGAAACATCGTCTGTATAACTCTTTTGCCTACCTATCATGCGCAGTAGCAGCATATTTTTTGTATTAAAAACTTTTAATGGAAAGACAGTTAATTAAGGTAGCAAAAGAATTGAATGTGGGTATGGGTACTATCGTTGAGTATCTCCACGAAAAAGGGTTTGATGTTGATAACAAACCCATTGCCAGGATATCTGACGGTATGTACGATGCCTTGGCTAAGAAGTTTTCTGACTCCCGCGCAGAAAAGGAAAAGGCTGACCAAATCATTATTGGCACGCGCCCTATCGAAAAAAGAATAGTACCACCTCCCGTAGTTGTCACACCTACCATTCCAGTAGTTGCCTCTGAAAGGAAAACTGTCAATCTTTTTGCATCCAAAGAAGTCATTCAGCCCAAAGAGGTTGTTGCTCCCCCAAAAGAAGTGACTCAATCGCAAGAAGTTATTACGCCAAAAGTTGTACAATCACAACCAGCAGTTAGAACTTCTGTGCTTCCCGATGTCATTGAGAGACCTAAAGTCGTTATGCCTAAAGTGCTTGGCAAAATTGATTTGAACGCCAGAACTACGACACAGCAGCCACAGCAGCAGAATAGGCCGCCACAGCAGCAGAACAGACCACAGCAGCAAAACAGGCCGCAGCAGGATAATAGGCAGGGATCAAATAATAATAACAATAATAGTAGCAACAATAATAATAACAATAACAACAACAACAACAATAACAATAACAATAACAATAGACAAGACAATAGGAATAACAATAATAATAATAGACAAGACAATAGGAATAATAACCAATACAACAATCGGGCAGACGATAGAAACAGACAAGGTATCAAGCCACGACCTCAAGAGCCTCTTAAGCCTTTTGTAGAGCCAGTCAAATTAGAGCCTTTCGATTTAGATGGTACAAACGCGCAAACGGCGATGGAAAGCAGTGCTGAATTGATACGCGCTGAAGCACCAAAGTTGGGGGGCTTGAAAATTAAAGGCAAAATTGATATTGAGAAATTTATCGAAAAAGACCCACGTAACAGTGCGGCTAATAAAAAGAAAAAAAGGGGTGGTCGAAATGATAAACCCGTAGCTGGAGCAGGCACAGCCGCGCCAGGCGCACCTCGCACTGATGCCGAAAATGAAGCAGCGCGTAAGCGTAAACGCCGCCGCAAAAAAGTGCCTTCTGCAACAGATGGTCAAAATCAAACGAATACTGGGCAAGGCAACAACCGCCCAGGCGGTAACACTGGACAGGGCAATAATCGTCCAGGCGGTAACACTGGACAGGGCAATAATCGCCCAGGCGGTAACACAAGTAACTATCGCCCAGGAGATAACCGCAACACTGGTACGGGTACCAATAATGTCAATAGAGGTCCTGTCGAAATATCGCAACAAGAGATTGAGGCTAAGATAAAAGAGACAATGGCACGCCTTAATATGGGCGGCAAAAATAAAGGTCAAAAAATACGCCGTGATAAGCGTGTCCGTTTCCGCGAGAAAGCAGAACAATTAGAACAAGCGCAAGCAGACGCGAAATTGCAAGTAACGGAGTTTATTTCGTTGTCTGATTTGGCGGGTCTTTTGGATGTGTCACCTACTCAAATCATTACAACGTGTATGAGTATGGGCATATTTGCTTCAATTAATCAACGCTTAGATGCTGAGTTGATTGAGGTCATTGCCAGTGAATTTAACCGAGAAGTTGAATTTATCTCCGCCGAGGAGCAATTGGGTGCCGTTTTGATAGATGATCCTGATAAGGAGGAAGACTTGTTGCCACGTGCTCCAGTAGTGACTATCATGGGTCACGTTGACCACGGTAAAACATCTTTGTTAGACTATATCCGTAGCGCAAAAGTAGCTTCGGGTGAAGCGGGTGGTATCACACAACACATTGGTGCTTATGAAGTTAAGCTACCTGATGGGCGCAAAATCACGTTCCTCGATACACCCGGTCACGAAGCCTTTACAGCTATGCGTGCAAGGGGTGCAAAAGTAACGGACGTTGCAGTTATTATAGTAGCGGCGGACGATAGCATCATGCCTCAAACTAAAGAAGCCATCAGCCACGCACAAGCGGCGGGTGTACCAATGATATTCGCCATCAACAAGATTGATAAGCCAGGCGCAGACCCAGAGCGTATCAAAAATGAATTGGCGCAAATGAATATCCTCGTAGAAGCATGGGGTGGTAAGTACCAATCGCAGGATATATCAGCTAAAAAAGGTGATGGTGTCGAAGATTTATTGGAAAAAATATTGCTCGAATCAGAAATATTGAACCTCAAAGCCAATCCTAACAAACGTGCTATCGGTACTATTATCGAAGCCTCATTGGACAAAGGACGTGGTTATGTCTCGAAAATGCTCGTGCAAGCGGGTACAATGAAAATCGGCGACCCTATGGTAGCTGGTGAACATTCAGGCAAAATCAAGGCGATGTACAACGAACGTGGTAAAAAAGTGCTACAAGCTGGACCTGCAACACCAGTATTAGTATTGGGTCTAAGCGGTGCACCACAAGCAGGTGAGGTATTCAAAGTGATGCCAAGCGAATCTGATGCAAGAGAAATTGCGAACAAACGTGCTCAAATCGTCCGTGAGCAATCCGCAAGGGCAACCAAACGTATCAGTTTGGACGAAATTGGTCGCCGTTTGGCTCTCGGTACGTTCAAAGAGCTTAACCTCATCGTTAAAGGTGACGTGGATGGTTCAGTTGAGGCTTTGTCAGATTCATTGTTGAAACAATCACAAGAATCGGTACAAGTGAAGGTCATTCATAAGGCAGTCGGTGCGATTACCGAAAACGATATATTGTTGGCATCGGCTTCCGATGCGATTGTGATTGGTTTCCAAGTGCGTCCTTCGCTCAATGCGCGTAAATTAGCTGAACGTGAAGGTGTTGAAATCAAAAACTACTCCGTTATCTACGAAGCGATTGACGAAATTCGTTCAGCCATCGAGGGTATGTTGGAGCCAACCAAAGAGGAAAAAGTTACCTCTACCATCGAAGTCCGCGAGGTATATAAAATTACCAAAGTCGGTACTGTGGCAGGTTGTTTCGTTCAAGAAGGCAAAGCAGAGCGCAAAAATCTATTGCGTGTTGTGCGCGATGGCATCGTTGTATTCCCAGTCAAAGAGGGTACAACCGGTTCATTTGGTTCACTCAAACGCTTTAAGGAAGACGTTAAAGAGGTCAAACATGGTTTCGAGTGTGGTTGTACCATTGATAACTTCAACGACATTCAAGTCGGTGACTTTATCGAAACCTATGAAATTATTGAAGTTAAACAGAAATTGGCAAAACTGTAACGATTGTCCAATTAATTATACTAAACGGCTACTGTCTATCACGGATAGTAGCCGTTTTTTTTACTTTACATAAAACTCCTTTAATCACTGAGACATTATCTTTCTGTCACGATAGAGAGCGTAGTTTATTGTTAGGGTCATTTGAACCATTCTTCTTTTCACTCGTAGAAAAGACATCAACAACTGCCAAAAAAAAGTTGCCATTCATGAAAGTCTTCCTATTATATGGTGTTATATTTGTATTTTTGACCATCTGAATCATAATATATATAGCCGATTTTAAACGAAATGCTCAATTACACGCTCAATTACACAATATGGAAATTCTTTTACTAATCATTGTCATTGCCTTTTTATTTCTTATCAAGGATAGTATAGATTCTAAGTTTATACTTATTAATGATACCCTTGCCGATTTATACACGCAAATAGAGGCACTTAAAAAGGATATCGAAAAGAAAAGAGCTGTCTCTTTTGAGGAAGCTAAACCTTTGAAAACGGATTTAACCAGCTTCCAACAACCCGTTGTTGAAGCAAAAAAGCCTATTATTGAAGTTATATCGGTTGTTGAAAAAATTGAAGAACCTAAAGACGAAGAAGAAGTCAATATTGAAACGTCTGTTGTCGCTGTTGAAGAAACGCAAAGACCTATACATACGCCCGAACCAACGCCTTATATCCCTCAAAAATCGTGGTGGGATAGTTTCAAGGAAGACAATCCAGATTTGGAGAAATTCATTGGCGAAAATCTTATCAACAAGATTGGTATATTGATTTTGGTACTGGGTATCAGCTATTTTGTTAAATTTTCGATAGATAAAGGTTGGATAAATGAACCGGCGCGGGTGGGTATTGGCATCCTATCGGGCGCATTGGTGATGGGCATTGCGCATCAGCTGCGAGAGAAATTTGCCGCGTTTAGCTCCGTATTTGTGGCGGGGGCTATTGCGATTTTCTATTTTACTATTGGTATTGCGTTTCATAGTTATCACCTATTTAGTCAGCCCGTTGCGTTTGCTTTGATGGTCGTTATCACGGCGTTTAGCTGCCTTGTTTCCCTATCGTACAACCGAAGAGAATTGGCAATTTTATCATTAATTGGTGGTTTCGCTGTGCCGTTTATGGTGAGTACGGGGCAAGGAAATTATGTTGTTTTATTCACCTATATCACGATTTTGGACTTGGGCATATTAGCCTTGGCGTATCATAAAGGGTGGCGCATTGTCAATGTTTTGTCTTATGTTTTTACAGTCTGTTTATTTGCAGGTTGGTTGTCAAAAGATATTAATGACCCGCAGCCGCATTATCTGGGTGCATTGTGCTTTGCCTTTGTATTCTACTTGATATTCATTTTGACCACTATTATCCACAATCTGAGAACAAAAAGCGTATTTTCAAATACGGATTGGGCTATTTTGACCAGTAATACCTTTTTATTTTATGGCGCGGGTATGCTAATTTTGAACGATTACAATCCCGAAATTAGGGGCTTATTCACCACAGCTTTGGGTGGATTGAATTTGATATATGCGTGGTTTTTACATAAAAAATTCAATTGGGATAAAAACACGGTATATCTACTCATCGGAATGACTTTGACCTTCGTGACTTTAGCTATTCCGATACAATTTAGTGGCAATTATATCACCCTCTTTTGGGCGGCAGAGGCGGTACTATTGATGTGGTTGGGTCAAAAATCAAACATAGCAGGCTATCGTTTTGGGTCATTAGTTGTTACTATTTTGATGCTAATTAGTTTGTTGATGGATTGGTATTCAAGCTACTTATTTGAACCAGATTTTGCCATTGTTTTCAATAAAATATGTACGACAGGTGTTTTTTCGGCTGCTTGTTTAGCCGCGCTTTATTATTTATTGAAAGATGAAAAGGATGAAGTGTCACAATTTAACCTTGTTTTTGACCCAAAAATTTTTGCACAATTTTTTGGTATTGCGGCTATTGCAGTTACGTATATGGTGGGGTTTTTAGAAGTCGTGTGTCCTGAATGTCTTATGATTGTGAATACAAGAAAAGACAATGCTATTTTCAAGATGATAGGGTAACATTTGGTGTTTTTGTATTACACAGGTGTT
>JAYVKQ010000043.1:0-4390 GCA_043768285.1 Saprospiraceae bacterium
AGGTTTAGTAAACTGAAAATTATTTTTTTTGAAAAAAAAATAATTTTCAGTTTACTAAACCTTTGTCGAGAAGCATTGTAAATTATTGAAAATCAATACTTTATTTTTTAAACAAAATCTTTTGAACACTAATGATAGTTGATAGACTATAGTTGATAGTTATGTGTGTAAAAACTATCAACTATCAATTATCATCTATCAATTATCATCTATCAACTAAAAAGTATGAACACACCTTTTTATATAGCCCAACGCATCGCGGCATCGGGACAAAAATCCTTCGCGCGGCTTATCGTCACCATTGCAACGGCGGCGGTGGCTTTGAGTATTGCTGTTATGTTGATAGCAACGTCCATGACGCGGGGTTTTAAGTCCGAAATCACGAACAAGATGTTTGGGTTTTGGGGGCATATCCACATCACTTCGGTGCAGCAAACGACCTCGTTTGAACCCGCACCGATTGGGGCAACACCTCTGTTTATGCAAGCGTTAAAATCTGTAAAAAACGTAGAATATACTGAGGGGGGTAGAGATAAAACAACAAAAGGCGGCGTTCATCATATTCAAAGCTACGCCACCAAAGCGGGTATTATCAAAACCAAAGACAATTTTGAAGGCATTATATTAAAAGGTGTGGGCAGCGATTATAACTGGAATTTTGTAGAAAAAAACCTCGTGGAAGGGCGTAAAATCAGTAATTGCGATACCTGCCGCGATATATTGATTTCAAAATCTACGGCTGACCGTTTGAACTTGAAAACGGGAAATAAATTTGTCGTTCATTTCGTACAAGACAACAAACAGGAAAAACGCCTTTTTCAAATATGCGGTATTTATAAAACGGGGATTGAGGAATATGATAAGCGTTTTGCCTTAGTGGATATTCATTTTGTACAAGAACTTTTGGGTTGGTCGAGTAATCAGGTGGCGGGTTTTGAGGTCTTCGTGGACTATATGCAAGACCTCAAACCCATTAGCAATCACATATATAGTGAATTGATTACCAATGATTTAACAAGCCAAACTGTGCGCGAGGAGCAACCCGCCATATTCGATTGGCTGGATTTGCAAGATACCAACGAGTATGTTATTTTGGGTCTTATGCTTTTGGTTAGTATCATCAATATGGTCACGGCATTGCTCATTCTGATATTGGAACGCATCAATATGGTCGGTACACTCAAGGCTTTAGGCACAACGAATTGGGGTGTGCAACAGATTTTCCTCTATTATGGCATCATCATCATCGGCGCGGGCTTGTTGATTGGCAATGCCTTTGGATTGGGTTTGGCATGGTTGGAGCAACGATTTCATTTCATCAAATTGCCCGAAGCGGATTATTACCTCTCCTACGCGCCCATCCATTTTGATTGGAGCGTGATAGCCTTTCTGAATATCGGTACATTATTAATTACGAGCCTCTTTTTGATATTGCCTACTTTTTTGATAACGTCTATTTCGCCAATAAAAGCGATTAGATTTAAATAGAATTTAAAACATAAATTAAACGAATTATAGGCGAATTACACTAATTATTACATCTGAATTGGTGAAATTCGCCCCCAATTCGTTTAATTCGTGTTTCAAACCATACCTATATTTTAAATGCCAATACCCTACATCATACGCCGCTTCGCCTTCGCTCTAAGCCAATATCCCAAAAGAGTATTGAGACTTATCACGTATGTTTTCAACCCATTTTACCATTGGCGCAACGGTGGCTCGATGCTGCGCTCTTTTCCCATTTTACTATCCGATTGCCTATTTGTCTTAGATATTTATGAAACAATATGCCCTTTTTTTAAAAAAAATATAAGACCCTTGACAGAGCGCGAAATACTGAGGGGGTATGCTATATTTGGCGATAGCATTGATTATCAATTGGTTAGAATGGATGAACGCGCCAAATACCTCACACGCTCAATGGGCGTGATATATGTGAGTGGCAACACCATCAACAGTTGGGGCGCAATGCCCGATGATATTTTGATACATGAATTGGTACACGTCTGGCAATATCAAAAATTTGGCGCGGGCTATATCTCCTGTGCCTTAAAAGCGCAAGGTTCGACTTCGGGTTATAAATATGCTGATAGAGAAGATTGGCATCAAAAACCGTCCATTTTAAATTTCAACGCCGAACAGCAAGGCGATTTGGTGCAGGATTATTTTCGGATGATAAATGGCGCGCGGGCAAATTGGGGACACGTGACAAAGGCAGATTTACCTTTTATGGAGAAATATATAGCGGAATTGAGAACAATTTGAAAGCATTGTTCAGGTTTATATTAACCAAAAAGATTATTCAGTAACACATGGTAATTACACGTTTTTCTCAGGAACAAAATATCTTACTCCACGACCATTACCTACGGATATTAGCAAACGCCTTTCCACTAATCGAGCAATATCATTTTTGAGCGTTGCTCTTGACATTGCAGGTATAATTTTAATAATATCAGAAATTTGTACAGATTTTTGCTCATTAACAATCTCTAAGATTTTCTTTTGTCGCTCATTCAAATAACCTTTAAGTTCCTTGTATTGTTCCCGTTTTGTAATCAATTGCTGCGTCAAAGTAATTAGTCCATCCAAAAAGAAAATCAACCATTTTTCGATAGTTTCATTAGATTGTCCACGCTTTTGCTGTCCATCCATTAAACTGCGATAATAGTCTTTTTTACGCTCTTCAATCAAGTTTTCAAAAGAACAATACTGAATAAAATCATATTTTTTTTGCAGTAAAAGAAGCGTTGTTAATAAACGTGATAACCGTCCATTCCCGTCTTGAAAAGGGTGAATTGATAGAAATTCATAGATAAATACTGAAATAATAAGTAAAGGGTGTAAGGTATCTTCATCAAAACTCTTATTTGTCCAATCCACTAAATCATACATCGCCATAGGTGTAAGATGCGGTGCGGTTGTATTGAAAACAATATTACGAGTACCACCTGGAGAAGTAGCAACAACTTGATTACTCAAATTTTTATACGCCCCTCTATGACGTTGATCTTTATCGCTATGCCGCAATAATTGACCATGCAACTGTGCAATATAGTTCTCTGACAATGGTATAGTGTCAAAACTATCCATAATCAAAGATAAAACCTCATAATATCCAAAAACTTCTTGTTCATCTCTGGTTTTAAGTTGTGTAATTTTCATGTTTTTCAAAACAGCTTCTACCTCAATATTCGTTAAAGTAGAGCCTTCAATCCGTGTAGATGAACCTGTACTTTCTAACATTGCCTTAGACTTTAATTGCTTCAAAAATAATTTCTCGTCTAATTGTTCTATTTGCCAACGGCTTTGAAACGCATCAATAACAGCTATCTTTCGAAGGATTGCCTGTTGTGTCGTAAAATCAAATTTCAATTTATCTTCCATTATAATTAGCCAATTTTTAGCCGCAAATTAGCCATTTTATTTTAAAATTAGCCAATTTTTAGCCGCAAATTAGCCAATTATTTTCAAAATTAGCCACTAAATACTGAGGGGTATAGGAAAAACCTATGCTGCGCCTTGCAGCTTTTCCTCCAATACCCGCTTTTTATGCAATATCGGATTAGCATACATCGCCAAAAAACGTTCAACTGATTGTGGGTCGTGCATATCTATCCTTGCTGCCATGCGGTTGATAAAATTGTCTTTTTCTGAAAGGGTATATTCGGCAGTGTGCTGGTTTGTGCCGTTAAGAATATCCAAAGCGATATAATTGGTTGCCCATATTTTGTAGTTGCCAACTATTTGATTATCAATTAATTGTGCAATCGCTTTTGTTTGCTGATTGGCATTGGGTATTGCTGAAATAGGGTCTAATTCGGAATTCAATATCGTCCCTGCATGAATATGTATCCGTTTTTTTTGCCCCATCATACCTTTGTAAAGGGTGTTGAAATCTTCATTTTCACCTTTGACATAGGGCGCATTGTTCAGTTTTGCCAATAGTTCGGGTATCTTCAAACTATCTGTTGGGTCATATTCGTAGGAGATAGAAATGGGGACAATGCGCAATGTTTTAAAATATTCCGACACGTTTTTAGAAGGCGCAGCAATCGCTAACATTTTTAAAACACCTGCCTGAGTTTCGTCCAAACCGTCCTTTGTTCTACCCTCACGTTGGGCAATCCAAACAGTACGATTGTCATTTTTTAAAAGATGGTGGATATATTCCGACATCAAAGTGGAACTCTGCAACAACTCGCGCGGCGGCAAACCTCTACGTACTAAGAAATTGCGATTTATCTTCGATAAGGTATATAAAAACGGGTTTTTCAACAAATTATCCCCAATAGCGGATGCTGTGAGCAATAAATTATGATGAAATAAAGTCAAGTTCAACAACGATGTATCCAAGATAATATCGCGATGATTGGATATAAAAAGA
>JAYVKQ010000044.1:0-5766 GCA_043768285.1 Saprospiraceae bacterium
TTAATAGGCAAATATACCTAACCAATAGAGGAATAGGGTATTAATAAAGGTTTATTAAGGTTAAATAAGGTTAAAAAGATATTATTTTAAAATATCATACCCATACCTTAAAATCATCAATCCAATAACAACTAAAAAAACAACTCTAACAAAGCCATTGCCCTTTAATATCGCCATTTTTGACCCAATATAGCTACCCAAAAGATTGAACACAGCCATCGGAATAGCATACTGCAAAAGCATATTGCCGTGCCAACCGAAAATGATGATAGAACCGATATTCGTAAACGCATTCACCACTTTGGCGTGGGCTGAGGCGGTTAAAAAATCGTAGCCCAAAATGGCAATAAACGCTAAAACCAAAAAGCTCCCCGTACCCGGTCCGAAAAAGCCATCGTAAAAACCCACAACAATACCTATCCCGATGCCCCAACGTAAGGCAATATGTGGGGCAATTGCCTTCGTTTGCACACTCCCCAAATCTTTTTTGAAAAAGGTATAAATAGCAACCGCAATGAGTAATACTAATATCAGAGGTTTTAATACCCGATTATCAAGATAGGTGACTAAATTTGAACCCATTATTGAAAAAATAAAAGCGCAGAAAGCGGAGGGTATCAACATTTTCCATCGAAATGTCACTTTGCGTCCATATTGAATAGCCGAGGTGATTGTTCCCACAAAAGACGGAATTTTCCCTGTGCCCAAAAGCATTTGGGTGGTATATTGTGGTAGCGTGATGAGCAAAGCGGGTAGTTGAATTAAGCCACCGCCGCCCACAATACTATCAATAAATCCTGCGAGGAAAGCGAAAAAACATAAAACGATAAGGTCGAGCATACATAAAGGTGATTATCTTGTGACGTGCTGCAAAGGTATGTGTTTTCGATACCCCTCAGTATTTTCACTAACAAATAAATGAAACAACCTTCATGGTTTAATTTCAATATTAAAGTGATAAAGTAGAATTAAAAATATCATCTTGACATGACACTCAACACTATTCGC
Organism: Saprospiraceae bacterium; assembly: GCA_043768285.1. Classification (GTDB taxonomy): domain Bacteria; phylum Bacteroidota; class Bacteroidia; order Chitinophagales; family Saprospiraceae; genus JAAFJT01. The sequence continues at coordinate 1,009 of JAYVKQ010000044.1, forward strand.
CTCATTGCCTTCGGGCTGTTGTGCTATATTGTCTATATTCAACATTGGTCATTGTTGCCTTATTGGTCAACAATGGTCGTTTCGTTGGAGATTTTGAATCGCCAAAAGACGTATATTGCCCAACGGTATCACCCCTTTTTTAATGTCCTTTTTGTCGCATATTTGATAATGGTAGTCGTGGATAGGTCGCGCACGTACAAGGTACACTTTAGAATAGAATGGTGTATAAACTCCATGATGCATATACTTTTTGCCATGATAGTCTGTTTTAAAATCAGCCAATATCTCACCGTTTTTGCTATCAAAACCAAATATAGAAATCTTTATATCGCCTTGCTATTCAATATATTAGGTGTATTAAATGAGTTTTTGCAAAATGCTATGTGCAATCGTGCCCTTTTTATCTTAATACCCGATGCGCAGAAAGATTTGGTTATGAATATAGTAGGAACAGGGGCTTTTTTGATGATGGATAATATAATGCGAAAACGGAGTACCCCCCTCAGTATTGTGATGCTTTTTGCAGTTTTTGAGGATTGCAGTTTTGCAGTTTTAGTCAATTGAAACATTAGTTCTGCTTTGGTACTCTAAGAAAACTATTATTTGTTTTTCATGCTTGGCAGGACGGGAGCTGTTTTTGATTTTCATTGTATAAAAAATTAAATTTTTTTTATACAATGAAAATCAAAAACCTTCTTGGATTTTTTAAAATTATTAAAGTACCAAAGTAGAATTAGTTTATATATAGAAGTTTCTCCGTATTTCCGTTTCAAACACTCAAAATGTCGGTTCATCCGAAAACAGTGGTCAGTCTTTGCTTAAAGGCTGACCTTTGTTTTATAAAAAATCAAAGAACCCAAAAATTTAAATTCCTATTTAAAACGTATATTCTCTGATTTAAAAAACCAAATATCATGAATACATTTGAGATATTATTCCTTACTGCATGCAGTGTTGTAACGCTGGCAGGTATTGCTGCGGCTATTAAGGCGCGGAAAGTGATGGGGGCGTTTAAAAAAAGCCATTCCGCATATGACATAATAGGAGCACGGATGACGCGGATTTTATTAGATTTACACGGATTTATGTTCGTCTAATTGGGAAAAATCCGAGTAAATCTAATAAAATCCGCGTCATCCATGTTGCTATTAAGCTCTATACAATGTTTTTTACTGTGGGGAGTACAAAAAGCTAATTTTTTCAGAGTTTTTTATCAAATATTCATTTTTCTTTTACCTTTGTCAGCCATGTGTGGTATCAAAAACGCATGATTGAAACTAAATTTGTTACAAGTAAAAATTACAGTCATTATTTATGAAAACCATAAAAGGACCAGCTATTTTCCTCGCTCAATTTATGGGCGATACCGCGCCGTTTAATACCCTCGAAGGCGTGTGCAAATGGGCAGCGTCGTTGGGTTATGTGGGTGTTCAAATCCCAACTTGGGACGGACGCTTGATTGACCTCGAAAAAGCTGCCAACTCAAAAGCCTATTGCGATGAATTGAAAGGCAAAATCAAGTCTTTTGGCTTGGATATTACGGAACTTTCTACGCATTTACAGGGGCAACTCGTAGCGGTCAATCCCGCTTATGATACGATGTTCGATGGCTTCGCGCCCGATGCTGTGAAAGGCAAACCGAAAGAACGTCAAAAATGGGCAGTGCAACAATTGATGTGGGCAGCCAAAGCCAGTGAAAATTTAGGCTTAAATGCGCACGTCACATTCAGTGGTGCCTTGATGTGGCATACTGTTTACCCTTGGCCCCAACGCCCAAAGGGTTTGGTGGATACCTGTTTCAAGGAATTGGCAAAACGTTGGAAGCCTATATTAGATGAATATGACCGTTGTGGCGTGGACTTGTGCTACGAAATTCACCCGGGCGAAGACTTGCATGATGGGGCAACGTTTGAACTATTTTTGCAGCACACAAAAAATCACAAACGTGCGAATATCCTCTACGATCCAAGCCATTTTTTACTACAACAATTGGATTACTTGCAATATATTGACTTTTACCACGAGCGTATCAAGATGTTCCACGTCAAAGATGCGGAGTTCCGTCCGAACGGTAGGGTAGGGGTCTATGGGGGCTATCAAGATTGGAACGATAGGGCAGGACGTTTCCGCAGCTTGGGCGATGGTCAGGTGGACTTTAAGCAAATTTTCTCAAAACTTTCGCGCTACAACTACGATGGTTGGGCAGTGTTGGAATGGGAATGTTGTATCAAATCTCCTGAGCAAGGCGCAGCCGAAGGCGCACCATTTATCAAATCGCATATAATCAACGTGACAGAAAAAACGTTTGATGATTTTGCTGGCGGCGGCGGTGCTGATGAAAAGGTGAATAGGAAGATATTGGGGATATAATCTCTCTTTTTATATGTCAAAAGCCACTCCAATACTGAGGGGGTGGCTTTTTAAATGTAAATATTAATATGACACTCGCAGTAGCCCAAACGCACCCTCATAAAGGCGATATATTAAAAAATATCGAACAACATAAAAAAATGATAGACAAGGCATTGTCTCACAATACTGATACCATCATTTTCCCCGAACTCTCACTAACGGGTTACGAACCTGAATTGGCGCAAACCTTAGCTATGTCTGCCGATGATAGTCGTTTGAATTGTTTTCAAGACATTAGCGATGTAAAAAATATAACAATTGGTGTCGGAGTGCCACTAAATACTGAGGGGGGTATCACTATCAGCATGGTTATTTTTCAACCTAAAAAAGCAAGGCAGATATATTCAAAAAAGTACCTTCATTCGTCCGAAATGCCCTTTTTTGTGCGTGGCGAAAATGACAATACTTTTATTGGCGATACTAAAACAGCATTAGCAATTTGCTACGAACTCTCCGTACCGCAACACGCCGAAGATGCTGCCAAAAATGGTGCAGAATACTATATAGCCAGCGTAGTTGAAGATACCGTTGATAAAGCGATTGGCAAACTATCGGCAACGGCTGCCAGACATAACATGATGGTCTTAATGGCAAATGCCGTTGGGCAAACGGGGGCGTATCTCTGCGATGGTAAATCGTCTATTTTTGATAAAGAGGGTAAACTATTGGGGCAATTGAATAGAGAACATGAAGGCGTTTTGATATTTAATACAGAAACGCATAAAGTTGTAGCCATTCAGCATATGACGTAAATAGACCACAGATTTGACAGATTTTCGCTGATTTTTTTCCAATTAGACATAAACAAATCCGTGCTCCTTTTGTGTCATATGCGGAATTGCTGATAAAGTTGTAGATGTTACGTTATTACATTGATTATTAATCAAATATAGCATGAAATTTATATCCATAACACTTGTCTTATTATTGTTTAATTTAAAAATATTTGCGTGTATATGCCCGCTTATACGGGTTTTGATTATTCAAAGTATAAAACAATTGCCCTTTTTAAGATAGTAGAGGTTGTAGAACGGTATAAACCCGAAGATACAACACGACGCTATAATGCTTACAAAATTAGGGTTAAAACGCTTGAACATTATAAGGTTGGATAAGCGTTATGCCAAACTCAGACCAATGCCCCAAGATGGTCTTTACACTGAGGGGTATGAAAATGGTCAAAAAGAAATAGAAACTTACTACAAAAAAGGGAAAATAAACGGCTCATGGAAAGTCTGGTATCCTAATGGTCAATTGTATATAGGTGCCTATTACAAAAAAGATAAATTACATGGAAAGTGGAAGGTGTGGTATGCAAATGGTCAATTAAAAGAAGATAGGGTTTACAAAAAAGGTGAAAAAGAGGGTATTGCTTTAGAATATGGAGATGATGGTCATGTGGCACATTCGTCTAAATACAAGCATGGTAAATTGATAGATACTACTTATTATTTTCAAAAAGATTATATTGATAGTGGCAAATATAAAGTTAAATATATACGCATTTACGATAAGATAGGTCAGTTAACCTATGCCTCTGATTATGACTTTCCACCGCCACCTGATTTGAAGATTTTTAATACGAAAGATGACAAATATTATCTCAGGAATGAGGCTTTTTATGATATAAAAAAAGATATATGCACTTCTTTTTACTATCATGCTAATGGTAAGGTTTCTGAAAAGAGTTATACTCAAATAAGCAAGTATAAAAACATTGGATTATTTCAAAGATGGGATGAAAATGGAAAGCTAATAACTACTTGGGAATATGATGTCAATGGGAAACAAATAAATATCAAGAAATACTGAGGGGTGTTGAATATCGAATAACGAACAAGGATTTATGAAGTTGGGTTTATATTCAATGCTAAGACTTCATAAATCATAAATCCTTATCATTGGTGTTCAAAAGATTTTGTTTTAAAAAACAATGTATTGATTTTCAATAATTTACAAAGCTTCTCGACAAAGGTTTAGTAAACTGAAAATTATTTTTTTTGAAAAAAAAATAATTTTCAGTTTACTAAACCTACTCACAAAACGTTTTTATGCTATTTATCAAAATCCTTTGAACACTAATGAATCCTTATTCTTTATTCGATATTCAACACCCCTCAGTATATTCAACAGAACGCTCTACAATTTACATATCTCCGTACCCGCCAACAAAAACGCACCCAAGCCAAAATCTTCAAAATTGGGCACATTGTCGTAGCCTGTCGGCTGGCTGTCTTTGGGTTCTTTGCCCGTGCCTTGCACATAGCCGAGGAAGCCGTTTGGGTGGACGGCATCTGCCATACCTTTCCACGCTTTTGTAATAATGGGTTTATATTTTTTCTTATC
>JAYVKQ010000045.1:0-4770 GCA_043768285.1 Saprospiraceae bacterium
CAAACCCGAAGGGTTTGAATGTGATAATAACCAAAAGGACGTTAAAATTCAAACCCTTCGGGTTTGTAGCAAATTGCGCTATTTGCGCCCCCCGATTGCATCGAGGGTTATTCAAATTCAAACCCTTCGGGTTTTTTGCAAACTTTAATGCGCATATTTAGTATCAAACTCTATTGCGCACGACATTTATTCGACGGAGGCGTTGGTAATCAATAATTTACGCAGCCCGTCGAATTCATTCGACGGGCTGCGTAAATTATGATTTACTCGTTACTTAGTACATAAAGGTTTCCGCTACCGAAACTACTACTTCGACTTTATTTTGCCTTTTTTCTTTGTGTTAATAATCAATTCTAATAGTCGTCTTCACATCCTTATCAGCCACACTAATCAACATCTTATTAAATGGTGGTGCAGACATGAACCCACGTGCGTCATTCGAAACGCCCCAACCTTCTATGGGTTGCCCGAATATACCAGTATCCAATTTGCCATTGTTGTTTTGGTCATGAAACATGCGGACAGCATAACTTCCCGATTTCTGATTTTTAAATGTAAAAACAAAGTTACGCTCACTGAGGGGGCGTATCACTTTTTCAACTATCTTATCTTGACTATCTACCAACAACATATAGATAGAGCCACCTAACTGCGGACGTACATTTTTTAATTCAACGATAAGCATTTGGGAGAAAGATAGAAAAGGGAGAAAAATGAATGATGAAAGGATGATTTTTTTGAAAGACAAAGCCATAGTTCTATTTACTGAAAAATTTAAATGTTTTATTTTTTATAAATAAGTAAACGCCGTTTGAGTTTCAAAAGTATGGACATAAAAAAAGAGGGCAGTTGAAATACTACCCTCCCCAAACTATTACAAACAAAACCAACTAAAACCAGAGGAATTAATTCTTTTCTAAGTGATGAAGTTGAATTATCTTCTTTTTTTCTTTCCCTCATTTTCTTCTCAACTTCCTTGTTCAAGAACTATAGCTCAAATATAACGCTATTCATGTCACATTTGCCAATAAAAAAACTATGTTTAACATTTCATTTGAATTTGTTAGGACTGTATTGGCGAAATTGGCATATTTTTAGAAAAAAAAGCCGTCCTGCGAACAACAGGACAGCTCCAACAACAAACTTATAATCCCATGAACATAATTCTTATATGCTGAATTGTAGCGTATCTTTCTTATTTATTCTATAACGTTTGCACTTAAAGATATATTGCTCCATTTTTTTTCGTTTAACATCTCATTAACTTTGGCTGTTTCTGTGACAGCATAATTTTAAAATTATATACTTTATTGCTAAAACAACATCAGCGCAAAAATAGTTCATCTCTATTGTAATTCTAAAAAAATGCCTAAATAATTTTATTTTTATTATGTATATCGTACCTTTATGATATTATTTAATACAAATCCTTGTGACACTTATTTTGAACAATAAATTATAACCCTATGCTATTTGCAAGTTGCTGTCTGATGACGGCAACTTTTTTTTTTGCTTTACAGAAAAAAAATACGCAATTTGGTCACATAATTCCGTTGTTCATATACCTCCTTCGTTATCAGTATGTCAAATCAATACTATTTTATCTCAGTTTTCGCCACAATTGTACTTAAATATGACTTTATCACGACTAAAACGTGTCCTCAAAATCATGATAATCACGACGATATCTTTGGGTATTATCGGCATCATTGCCATAGAAGAATTTGCCCTGCCTTATATGCCTATTTCGCCTATGAAGCGGACGAGTCACCTTACGCCTAACGACTTCGCGATGCGCTCTGATACCCTTGCCATTGCCGTAGAAAATGGCTTAATACTGAGGGGGTACTTTCTGCACGCCAATTTGCTGAGACCTAAAGGGACAATTATTATGGTGCATGGCATTGGCGGCTTTAAAGAGGGATTTTTAGGGTATTCAAAGATATTGGTAGATAACGGGTTCAATGTTATATTGTACGACCAACGCGGGCATGGCAAAAGCGATGGCAAATATTGCACGTTTGGTTTTTATGAAAAACATGATATATCCAAGTTTGTAGATATCGCTGAAACCAAATTCCCGAAACTACCTGTGGGCATTCACGGGTCTTCGCTCGGTGGGGCAGTGGCTTTGCAAGCTTTAGCCATCGAAAAACGATTGCGCTTTGGCATCGTCGAGAGCACTTTTCACCGCCTTGAAGATATTGTGATGGAATATGGGCAAGATTATTTCAAATTCAAAAGCCGTTGGTTGGCACAGCGTGTCCTTTCCAAATCGGCTCTTATTGCCAATTATAAGCCTTTTGATGTTAAACCCATAGAAGCGGCTGCCCAAATCGAGCAACCGATGCTCGTGATACACGGCGACAAGGATACCAAAATCCCCATTGCCTTCAATCAAGAAAATTACGCCGCTTTGAGGTCACAGGATAAAGAATTTTATACGGTACATGGGGCAGGGCATTTAGATGTTGGATCTGTTGGTGGCGCGGTGTATTTATCTAAAGTGATTGCTTTTTTTGATAAACACTGTGCGTATTAGTTCAAACCGAATGCTTCTGCAATCGCTGCTTTTGCCTTCTCCTCCCTTTCTGCCCAATTGCCCGATATCGTCACAAAAGGGATATTGCGCTCTATCAAAGCATTGCGAAACATATCGCGCATACGTCCGCGTACTGAGGGGTCGCCTAAGTCGCGTGTGCCATCCGCTACCCACGGCACGTCTATTTCAAAAAAGAGATATAAATCAAATGTAATTACTTTTTGTAAATCTAAGACGACTTGGGGGCAATCGTTGAAATATATCCGTGCATAGAGTTCTGTTATGATGAGGTCTGAGTCACAAATCAATAACTTATTGGCTGCCCCCATTTTGCGCAATACCTCACCCGTTTGAAGATAGGCGATGGGTGGAAAGTCTTCATAGACGCAATGCCTATCACCGAGATATTCCCGTGCCATTTCAGGTACCCAATCCGTTTGATAATGCTTGGCTAATATTTGCGCCATTGTGGATTTGCCCGTTGACTCGGAGCCGAATAGGCATACTTTTTTTACTAAATGAGGTCTTACAACTGAGGGAATATGTGCCCAATGGGCAAAGGGATTTTCTCTAATCAGTGTTGAACTAACGGGAATATTGTGGCGTTGAGGGTCAAATAGTAGCCCTTTGCAATCCATATATTCGGATACATAATTTATATATGTTTCAGAACCAAATACTATATCAAATTGCCCAAACCGATTGACGATATAACTTGCCCACGTTTTGGACACCGTTCTGCTCGATGCTTTATCGTAGGGCAGGGTAGGGTCACACACTTCTTCGACGGTGATGCGTCCTTCGCCCGTTTCGCGGCAAATATCCCGTAGCCATTGACCCCTCAGTATTGCCGCGATTTTTTCATCGGGTTCGTAGCAAAATAGTATGGTGAGGCTTTCGCAATGTTGCAATGCAAATCGGAAAAGAGCAATATGCCCATTGTGAACTGGGTTGAATGAGCCGATGATAAGACCTTTCATAAATGATGATTTGTGTATAGATGACTGTCTAATGATTTCTAATTTGTGCGTACAGACGTTGCAGTGCAACGTCTAAAATTGTAGGATTATTCCGTCTGGTACATTTGTGCGTAGAGACGTTGCACTGCAACGTCTCTACATGATTGAATCTATTAGATAATCATTTTTGATATATGATTTTTTAGATGTTTTGCCAAAGGTAAAAGTTTTTGAATGTCAATAAAATACTTTTTCTTAATATAATTAACATAATACGCATAAATATATTGTTATAACAATGGTCATTTCCACCGTTCGTGTAGTCAAACCTACCGTTCATGCAAAAAAACGCCCATTCATGTGTTCAAACCTACCATTCATGTAGTGGACCCCCTTTTCGCTTTTTTTTTTGAATTTTTGGTTTTATCTTTGCACTATAAAATATGAAGCCGCGCTACATTCGTAAATAGACTTCTTCCTCAAACGTAAACACAGCAAACTAAATCTTGAAAAACCATTTGAAATACAATTTTAGTTGTAGGTAAATAGCAATTATTTAAGAAGCTGTTTGGGTATTATTTTTAGATAGAAATGAACTTGTTTTAGTCAAATTGGATTAAAACTATTGAAACTTATTGGCAATGCGTTGAAATAATTTTCATTCAAGTTGTCTAAAAAAAAGCCATTTATACTGAAAACAATAACTCAAACAGCTTCTAAGTATTGCCACAAGCCAATGTCAATATATAGTGCCGCAATATCACCATTTGAGAACCCAGTTTTTAAAATCATCAAGATGCAAATTTAATACTTATTAGCGTTCTGATGTCTTGGTAGTTTTGTGTTTTATCATATCTATGCGCATAGATTTTATAAAATGTAAAACTATCGAGATTGACGACCACCAACAAAGATATCAGAACAGTTTTCCTTCAGTGGATTTGTTTAAGAACTACCTTTAATTTAGTTTATTAAACACCATTTTTGTATCTCCCCCCAGAGTGGAAGATTGTTCAGACCTAAACGAATAAAACACCAGGCTTTGGGGGTGTAGATACATTTTTTAAGATTACATTATGGTTCAGTTTTGTAAATATCCGACCATAATGTAATCTCAAAAAACATAGTAACAACTTGAAAATGACTTTTTAAATGAAAACTCGATAACACATAAGTAGATGTACGATAATAGATGTACGATGTACGACTTGTAATATATTCATTATCAGTGTACTATGAAAAATAAAATTGTCGATTATTTACATCTAC
>JAYVKQ010000046.1:0-7680 GCA_043768285.1 Saprospiraceae bacterium
ACTCGCTGTATATATCGTGAACAGCATAGCCACCAAAAACCATGGATAATATTTAGATTGATATAGGGTGTTCATTGCGTTTGATTTCATTTAAAAACAGCTTAAATGTAGGCTGTTTTTAGAATATCAGTCTATTTTATTTGAAAAAACTGTATCGAAAATCAAGCAATTCGTATTTAATACTATTATCTAAATTTCAAAAAAGTATGGGTAGAATTGATTTCAGATGAAGAACTTAAAGAACTTAAAGAACTTGAAGAAGATTAGATTATTATTTAACAACTTATAAAGCTAATTGTAGTTTTATTAGTGTATATAAAAAACCTAAAATCTATGACCTTCCTAACTGCCGAATGGCGCAATCTCGCAATGGCAAATTACGCCATAGACCCAAAACTCTTACAGGATTTTGTGCCATACAATACCGAATTAGACTTTTTTGAAGGGCGTTGCTACGTCAGTTTAATCGGTTTTATGTTTTTGAAAACCAAGTTGCTGGGCGTGCCTATTCCGTTTCATCAAAATTTTGAAGAAGTGAATTTGCGCTTTTATGTGCGGTACAAATCAAGCGAGGGCTGGCGACGTGGGGCTGTTTTTATCAAAGAAATAGTACCGCGTTTTATGATTAGTTTGGTTGCCAATACCGTATATCGTGAGCCTTATGTGACGATGCAAATGTCACATTCAGTAAAGAATATGGAGGTACGACATCCCGATACCATCGGGACTGAGGGGGGTAAATTATATGACTACACTTGGGGCAATAATCGCATGAGCGTAGAAGTAGAAAACAAAAGTCTATCCATAGCAGAGGGCAGCGAGGAGGAGTTTATCACCGAACATTATTATGGTTATACTCGTTGGAATGAAACAAAAACCAAAGAATATGAAGTAAAACATCCGCGTTGGCTCATAAATCCCGTTATTAAGTACGATATTGCCTGCGATTTTGGCGGCTTATATGGTGAGCGATTTGCATTTTTGAAAAATGAAAAACCTCATTCAGTTTTGTTGGCGGAGGGGTCTCCGATTTCTGTTATGATGAATGTTAAGGCGTGACCCCCTCAGTATTTTCAGAGATTTCAATTCAAAAACCACTTTATGAACAAAGAAAAACTCCACCAATTTATCCAAAACATCCTGCCGATGCCGCTTGATAAGGCAGCGCATATTGCCACCTATTTTACCCCAAAACAATTTGACAAAAATGACCATTTTTTCAAAGAAGGTAAGATATGTTCAACGTCTTATTTCATTGAAGAAGGCTTATTGCGATCATATGTGATAGATCTGGAAGGCGAGGAGGTGACCATCGAATTTTATGGAAAAGACCTATTCGCTAATGATTTTCTGTCTTTTTTCAAGCGTATCCCTTCAAAACAGAACTTTCAAGCCCTATCTGACTGCACCACTTGGGCAATTGGCTACGAAGACTTACAACTTTGTTTTCATACTATGCCCGAGTTTCGAGAGTTCGGACGCATGATGCTGATTACGAATTATGCACGATTGCAAGATAGAATGTTGGGTATGATACAACACTCTGCCGAACAACGTTACCTGCATTTGATACAGTCCAAACCCGATATATTTCAACACGCCCCTTTGAAAATGATTGCGTCTTACTTGGGCATCACCGATACCTCGCTGAGTAGGATTAGAAAAGACCTGACAAAAAAGGTATAACCGTGCCGTTTTCTTGTCATTTGGCAAGCAGCATATCTATAAATATTATCAATTTTGTCTTGTTAAAATTATTTTGATAACATATAGACAAATTTAAAAATTATGGAAACACCCATCTATGTCCACATCTTTTTTTTAGCCACAACCCTACTGACTTTGGGTTTATTATATCGTGCATTTGCCAATGTCTCAAAACCCATCGCTCAAAAAGTGCTGTGGAGTTTAGTCGCTTGGTTAGCCGTTCAAGGCATCATATTAGCAACGGGTTTTTATACTAAAACGGATACTTTGCCTCCCCGTTTTGCCCTTGCTATAGTGCCGCCGCTTATCGCTATGATTTATTTTTTAACAAATAAAACGAGTGCCGATTTTCTCAATAAATTATCGTTAAAAGATTTAACTTTGGTGCATATATGCCGTATTCCTGTCGAAATCGGGCTATTATGGCTCTACCAAAGCCATACAATACCGCAGATTATGACTTTTGAAGGGCGCAATTTTGATATATTGTCGGGTATCACTGCCATAATCATGGTGTGGTACGCTTTTCAAAATGGACATACCAAACGCACCCCGCTTTTAATCTGGAATATAGTCTGTTTGGCGTTGGTCATCAATATCGTTACCATTGGTATTTTATCCGTGCCAACACCCGTTCAGCAATTCGGATTTGAGCAACCCAATATGGGCGTTTTAATATTTCCGTTTGGTTGGTTGCCCGCGTTTATTGTGCCTGTGGTGATGTTTTGTCATTTGGTGTCTATTAGGCAGTTGTTGAAACGATAAGGGATACCCCTCAGTATTTTGACCCTCTTTTTTATAAAAAATCCTATCTTTGTAACAAAATAAAGGATTTATGGAGAAATTAGTTTTACCGCTCAGTATTCAACAGTTTCGTAAAATACGAGAACGCAATTTGTTATATATAGACAAAACCGAGTATATCTATCGCTTAGTAAATGAAGGAGAAAGTTATTTCTTATCCCGTCCCCGTCGTTTTGGGAAATCGCTCTTGCTTTCCACTATGAAAGAGGCTTTTCTTGGCAGTAAAAATCTGTTTGAAGGACTGGCTATATATGATAAATGGGATTGGTCGGTTACTAATCCTGTCATTCATTTATCGTTTGCGGATATGGATTATCAAAGTTTAGGTTTGGAAAAGGCAATTAGATATGAATTGCGCAAGATATACAGCGAGTATAAAATTGAATATATCGAACATAAGGACGAAGAAGGCTTAAAAACAATATTTAAGAACCTTTTGGAAAGCCTGTGCAAGAAAAAAGGGCAAGTCGCTTTTCTGGTGGATGAATATGACAAACCGATTATAGATTATTTGAATAAAGCCGACCTACCACAAGCCAAAGCCAATCAGAAAATAATGAAAACGTTTTATTCGGTTTTGAAGGATGCTTCGCCTTATTTGCGTTTCGTTTTCATTACAGGCGTGTCTAAATTTTCAAAAGTATCCTTGTTTTCTGACCTCAATAATTTGCTGGATTTGACGATGCATAAACGTTACAGCACGATGACGGGCATAACCCAAGCGGAATTAGTCCACTATTTAATGCCTCATATTGAAGATGTTTTGAAAGTGAAACCGCAATACTCGCTTGAAACGCTATTGGCAAGTATTAAAGAATGGTATAATGGGTACAGTTGGGACGGTATCAATAGCTTGTATAATCCTTATGGCACTTTTCTATTTTTGGACAATCAAGATTTTCTTAGTTTTTGGTTTGAAAGTGGTAGTCCGAGTTTTTTAGTCAAAAAAATGCAGGAAGAAGCCTATTTTCCCGTCGAGAGTTTTATGACTACTATTAACCTACTAAACCAATATGACCTTGATAATTTGCGGACGGTATCGCTGATGTTTCAAGCTGGCTATTTAACAATAAAAGAGCGTTACGAATTTGGCGAAGTTTTATTGGATTATCCCAATCGAGAAGTCAAACAAGCCTTATTTGAATTTTTGATGGACGATATGGTGCCTATTCAACAGGGGCATAGCATGACGGTAAAAGACCTGAACAAGCATTTTTTAAATAATGATTTGTCGAAAATAAAACTCATATTGATGAGTATGTTGGGCGACTTACCCTACGATGTCTATAAAAAACAAAGCGAAGGTTTATATCACGGTTTACTGCATATTTTGTTCCGATGCTTGGGTTTATACATGCAAAGCGAGGTACATTCGCACGAAGGGCGTGCCGATTGTATCGTAGAAACACCCACGCATATCTACCTTTTTGAGTTTAAATACAACAGTACAGCCCAAACGGGGTTAGCCCAAATTGTGGATACAAACTATATGCAGCGTTACTATGCGTCCGAGAAAAAACTGATTGGCATTGCTGTTAATTTTGATAGCTCGACCCGACAGATTAGTGCTTGGGAGGAAGTTGAGATTGAAAGACCTGTATAAGGCTACCCCTCAGTATTTTCACTCATTTTACAAGAAATAACAAAATATGACAACACTTGCCACAATTCTAATCGCAATTATCGCCCTCGAACACCTCTATATCCTCTACATGGAAATGTTCGCGTGGACAACTTTGGGCAAAAAAACATTCAAAGGAGCTTTAGACAGCGCACTTTTTGAACCCACTAAAGCCCTTGCCGCCAATCAAGGCTTATACAACGGTTTTTTAGCGGCGGGCTTACTCTGGTCGCTTATGATAGATGATGAAACTTGGCGGTGGAATATTGCCATCTTCTTTTTATCTTGCGTCAGTATAGCGGGCATATATGGGGCAATATCTGCCAGTAAAAAAATATTTTATATGCAGGCATTACCCGCTTTGATTGCTTTAGCGATTGTTTTGTATGGAAAAATAGCTTAAAATGAAGCCCCCCCTCAGTATTTTTTACCTAAAAACAATATATGGAACAACAGCCACAATTCAATGATATACTACTTTACACTACTGACAATGGAGCCGTAAAAGTAGAAGTGCTATATGAAAATGAAACGTTTTGGTTAAACCAAAAGCGTATGGCAGAGCTATTTAATGTTGAAAGTCATACTATTACATATCATTTAAAAGAGATATTTAAAAGCGAAGAGTTGGATGAAAGCTCAACTACTCGAAAAATTCGAGTAGTTCAAAAGGAAGGAAATAGAGATATTACAAGAGAAATAGACTTTTACAATCTCGATGCCGTCATAGCCGTAGGTTATCGGGTCAATAGCGTTCAAGCCACCCGATTTAGAATATGGGCAACCAAAACTTTGAAGGAATTTATCATAAAGGGGTTTGTTTTAGATGATGACCGTTTGAAACAAGGCAAGCGATTTGGGGTGGATTATTTTACAGAATTGTTGGAGCGTATTCGTGAAATTCGGGCGAGCGAAAGGCGTTTTTATCAAAAATTGACGGATATTTATGCCCAATGTAGTTTGGATTATGACCCAAAGTCGGAATTGACACAAGCGTTTTATAAAACCGTACAAAATAAATTGGAATGGGCTATCACGGGCAAAACGGCTGCGGAATTGATTGCTGAACGTGCCAATGCCGAAAAACCATTTATGGGTTTGACGACTTGGAAACAAGCACCCGATGGTAAAATTCTCAAAAACGATGTCGTTATTGCCAAAAACTACTTGATAGAAAAAGAAATTAAAGAATTGAACAGAGTGGTGACGATGTATTTAGACTATGCAGAAAATCAAGCGGAACGCCAAAAAGCGATGTATATGAAGGATTGGATTGAGAAATTAGACGCTTTTTTGAAATTCAATGATTATGAGGTTTTGACCGATGCGGGGAAAGTAACTGCCGAAGTTGCCAAAGCCCTTGCGCTTAAAGAATATGAAAAATTTAGAGTTATTCAAGACCAGTTTTTTGTTTCTGATTTTGATATTGAAATTAAAAAGTTGAAAGGATAATAAATGAAAAGAAAACATAGAATAATACTATATTCAGTAGTATTTGTAATTCTTGCAGTTTTAATATTGGCTTATGTTGAGAATACATTTCAAGTAAAATTGAAACCTTTATTTTGGATTATTATAGCAATAAACTTAGGTATTACAAGCCATTATTTAAGCAAAGAAAAAGAAAACTACTGAGGGGTATATGAACAAAACCAATCCAGAAATAAAGCACTATGATGTCATAATAGTCGGTGGCGGACCCGCAGGGACGACTTGCGCTTTGCAATTGCGCCACACCAATTTGCGGGTTTTGTTGATAGATAAAGCGACTTTTCCGAGGGTGAAAATATGTGGTGATGCGGTGGTGGGGCGTTCTATCAAGACCTTGCGCAAATGCTGTCCCGAAATGTCGGATATGCTCGATACGCTAACGCCCAAAGCGCGGATTACGAAAACCCGCCTGTCTATATTGCAGCATAAACCCTTTGAAATCAATTGGGTGAACGAAGCCTATTGCTGCACGCGCTACGATTTTGATAATATGCTCATGCAAGCCGTCAAGCAATTTGCCCCAAATGTCACGATTTTAGAGAATTTTAGCGTGGATTATGTGGGAAATACTGACGGGGGTGTTCATATTAGCAATACTAAGTCAGGTCAGCATTTTAAAACACCCATAATAGTCGGTTGCGATGGCGCACAATCCGTCATAGCAAAAAAAATGACGACTACAAAATTGAGCCACCACGACCACGCCGCCGCCGTGCGCACTTACTTTAAAGGTGTCAAAGGTTTGGACTATAATACCACCGAAGTCTATTTATTGAAAGGCTATTTGCCAGGCTATTTATGGGTCTTTCCAATATCAGAAGGGTTCGCAAATGTGGGATTTGGGATGTTGAGTGAAGCGGTTTCAGCGCAAAAGTTCAACTTGCGGGAAGCCCTTTTAGACTGTATTCACAGCACCCCAGCCCTACGTTCTCGATTTGAGAACAGCGAACAAGTGGGCAAATTGGAAGGTTTTGGCTTGCCTCTGGGGTCAAGGCGCGTGCAAATGTCAGGCAATCATTTTCTATTGGCAGGTGATGCGGCTTCACTGATTGACCCGACTTCGGGCGATGGCATCAGCAACGCGATTGTAAGTGGCAAAGTGGCAGGAGAAACCATTATAGAAGCCCATAAAAACAAGGATTTTTCAGCCCATTTTCTACAACAATATGATAAAAACGTGTTTAAAATCATCGGTGAAGAATTGCGCAAAAGCACTTTTGGGCTGCGTATTTTGATGAAAATGCCGTTTTTACACCATGTTGGGGCATTTTTGATGGGTAATTCTGTTATCAATCGTTTTGCGAAGAGGTTTATTTAACATCGTAACAATCGACAATATGCTGCAAAACACCTAAAATATTTGGTAAGTTTTCAAGAGCATAAAAGCGGGTATCAACGTGTACAATATCGTTTTCAAGACGTAAAAATTGCCATGCTAAACCATATGTGGATGCACCATAAACGACAGGCGTAGGTTTTCCTTCCCGTTCATTGAAGATTTGAACAGCCCGCATTTGTGCGATACATTGTGGATTACCTTTTTCAAAATTATCATCTTTGGCTTCTACAACAGATAAAACGGGGGCTTGTATCATAGGTGAATTTGGGACGCAAGTAATCAAATAATCGCAACGTCCTACCAAACGGAGGGTCTTATCAACATCAAATTCATAACCCGAAAAATAGGTTATCTTTGACTTATTGTTGTCAACGATTTCGCTCAAAATAGGTGTGATAAAAAATTCACATCTTGCTTTTTGAGAGCCTCGTGGGAAACTCAAATTTTTTTCAATAGTTGTTTCTAACCAATTAGAGGGTTTTACTAAATTGGGTTCAAAATGTAAAGGCATTAGTAGGGTTTTCAAACCAAGAGGGTCTAAGTCTTTATATTTCTTAAAATGAGAATATGCCATTTGCGGTTTTTTTTAAGCAAAACTATCATTTTTTTAATAAAAAAGGGGAAGTTTCATTTGTCATTCCCCAAAGTGAACAATTTTTCTTTGATTTAGGTCAAGGTGAAGTAAATCCACAT
This sequence comes from Saprospiraceae bacterium, assembly GCA_043768285.1. Classification (GTDB taxonomy): domain Bacteria; phylum Bacteroidota; class Bacteroidia; order Chitinophagales; family Saprospiraceae; genus JAAFJT01. The sequence continues at coordinate 7,656 of JAYVKQ010000046.1, forward strand.
ATGTGAAGCCCTATTATCCAGATGT
>JAYVKQ010000047.1:0-3615 GCA_043768285.1 Saprospiraceae bacterium
TTGCCGCGTCCCATTGGATATTCTTTAGGCGACATGGAAATACCCGATAATAGAAAAGAGTTAAAAGGTATTCAATATTTCACATCTTCGCAGTACAACAAGATATTGAAAGGAGAAAAACCTGAAATACTGTATAAAAATGATGCAGAACTTGCTTCTAAAAGATGTCCTCAGAACCTTGTTGATATTGATGAACCAAAACCCTTACAACCGAATATTTGGAAAAAGGATACGACACAACGTGTTAAAGTAAATTATGGAAAGGACAGTGAGCCTTTTTATCTTGAAAAATTATACCCCTTTCCCGATGAAAATAAAGGCTTGTATTTTATAGTTGTCAAAGAAAATCCTATTGAAGATACAAAATTTGAAGCGGCACTTAGTTTGTTAGGCGACAATGGTTTAGGTCTTCTACGCGGTCTGGGCAACGGTCATTTTTCTTTTCAAAAAGACACTTTAACCCTTGATTTGCCTCAAAATGCAACCAATTGGATAAGCCTTTCATTGTATCGTCCAGATGGGGAAGCAGAAATATTACCGTATCTCGATAATAGCCAATATCAGTTTATCAAAAGAGGTGGTTGGCTCAATTCACCCGAACAAGACGACCACATAACCATAAGAAAGCAATCTATTATGATGTTTACGGAGGGGTCGGTGTTTGCTTTCGGTGCAAGTAATCATGCGTATGAAATAAAAGGTAAAATTGAAGATATTGCGCCTACCAAATTGCCACCAAATAAACCTTTGAAACACGCGGTTTATAGAGATGGAAGGGGGATTTTTTTGCCAATTATTGTTTAATTCATGGAAGAAAGAAAACTTATATTTTGTGGTTCTTGTAGAAATAGAGGTAACGCTATTCTTATTACAAAAGAAGATTTTGAATACAAAGAACCAATTGTTGAAATCTATCCTGTTTTTTCAGAAGATGGAGAGGAGGAACTATATGAAGAGGAAAAAATAACAGGATTTAAGGAGTATTTGTATGAAAATAAGCTTTGGAAATGTGGCACTCCAAATTGTAACAAAACTTTCTTAGAAAAAGCATCTTCTGTTGATGGGCAAACATTTGAACAAACTTTAATTCCACTTGAACAATCATGGCAAAGAAAAAAAAGGTTTGACAGTAAAGATATTCCTACTAAACCATATTTAATTTATAAAGAAAGTATAAATGCCTTTAATCAAGGAATGAATTACTCATGTGGGTTTCTATTAGGGTCTATTCTTGAAGCTGTATGTATTGAACAGAAGATTAAGGAAAAAAAAGTAAAAGAAGAGGAACTTAAAAAAGAAAAAGTTATCAAAAAATTAGAGAACGAAATTGAAGAAGCTGAGGATACAAGTAAAATCGAAGAGTTAAAAACCAAACATAAAAAAATAAGCTCAGAAAAGATTATTGTAAATTTAGAGACATTAGTTAATATTTTAATTAGCGAAAAGAGGCTTGAGACATTTTTAAAATTAGCTCATACGATACGTGACTTTAGAAATGAAACGACACATGAAATTTATATACCTAAAAGACAAGAATTAGATACCTCGTTAGAAATGATAGAGGAACTTTTAAATGAAATTTATATCAAAAGTAGAAAAATAGAGACATTAAATAGTCAAATGAAAGGCTTTAAAAATCGTAGAAGAGGAATTGCGACATGAATATAAATATTACAACCCTAACACCCGTCCACATTGGCAACGGTACAGAATTACAAGGCAATACAGAATATCTTTATTTTGATAAGGAGAAAAAAATTGCTATTATAGATGCCATGAAAGTGCTTACTATTTTAGGTGAAGACCGAATAGGAGATTGGGTAGCCTGTATAGAAAAAAATGAGCCTTTGTTGCCATTGCTTAAAACCCATAGACCAACAATTCATACAAGTGATGTTGGCTTGCGCAGCATACCCCTCAGTATTGGCACATCAAAACCCATACGTGAACACATACATAGGTGCGATGGCAAAGCATTAGTACCAGGGTCTTCTTTAAAAGGGGCAATACGGACAACCGTTTGGGCTGATACTATTTTTGAAAATGAAAATATGGCAAGAGACCGACGAAACTTAGGAAATACAGACCAAAGAGGCGGGTTTAGATGGAGCGATAGCTTTTTGAATAAAACGTTTTTTGGCAACGACCCAAACCACGATATATTCAGATTACTACAAGTTGGCGATGCTACATTTACTAAAACAGAAGTATATCAAACCGATGTGGTCAATAAATATGGCGATAATTGGCGTATAAAACCCGAAATAACCCAATTTGTTGAAGCCATATCGGTAGGTGAAGAAGCTACATTGCGGTTAAACCACAACGATATATTGAAATCAAGGTCACAAGAGACATTTAACAAAAATGCAGAAAAGCTAAAATTATCTGAATTATTCCCTTTGATGAACAACCATACAAAACGATTGGTTGATGATGAAATAGCATTTTGGGACGATAAAGAAGGTAATCCAACAGTGATGGGGATTTATGTAGATGAAATGCTTAAAATACAAGAAGCTATTGATACATGCACTAAAAACGAATGTGTTTTAAGGATTGGTTGGGGCAGTGGCTTTCGTAGTATGACTGGCGATTGGCATGGTATCATGAATGACGATGATTATTTCAACCTTATCAAATCATTACGTCCCAAGCATCCCGAAGATTTGATGTTTCCAAAAACGACTCGATTTATTAAAGGTGGTATGCCTTTAGGATTTATTAAATTATCTTATTAAAAACTTGAAAATGGATTTCATAAAAGAATTTTGCGCCGTTTTATGGTTCACTTTGAAGAAAAAGTGGCTTTTTATAGTGTGTTTGATAGCTGTATTCTTTATTCCATCTCTAAAAGCATTTCAAGAAGCAATAGACGATAAAATAGAAATTGCAACATTTTTAGTCACTCTCTTATTGCTTTATAAATCCATGAAAGACGAATGGCTGGAGGATTTGAAATTGCGCTTAACAGTTACGTTCAGTTATGAAGGTAAAAAAGTAATGCAATGTGAATGTTTCACATTAGCACATGAAACTGATATTCGGAATTGGGCGCAACAAGCGGGTAAACAAATGAATGATTTAAAAAACTTGGATTTTGATTTAACACTTAAACAAGATGGTCCAAAAGTCATATTTGATGAAGCAACAAAGCCTTATAAATTATATACCTGTGAAATGCGCTTGACAAAAGTGCCAGAGAAGTTTCTCAATACTTTTGAGACTGAATATATACTTTGGAAATATAACGCCAATGATGAACTTAAAGCGTGTTATAAAGTAACGCACGCAGATGGTATTAAAACATCATGTTAAGCTCAACTTCTTATATTATTGAGTAAAAAATACTGAGGGGGTATCATTTTCAAATAAAAACCTGTAATTTTGCTACCAACAATTATTATGATTAAAATATGGCAAAAGACATTTATCACCAAGCTGTACGCAACGCGTTAGAGAAAGACGGTTGGACAATTACGCACGACCCTTTTAGAATTCCTAAGCGCGTCATAGGTGCAAAATTGGAAATAGATTTTGGAAATAGATTTAGGGCTTGAAAAGATAATTGTAGCCGAAAAAGACACTGAAAAGATAGTTGTAGAAGTAAAAAGT
>JAYVKQ010000048.1:0-3610 GCA_043768285.1 Saprospiraceae bacterium
GTTGGTGTAAAAGTAAAAGTACCATTTGGATTGAAAACCAAAGTGCCTTGAGCGGGAGAAGGTGTATCTAAAAAACTGAAAGTCAATTGGTTAAGAATATGGTCTGGGTCTGTATCATTGGTTGCAATACTACCTGATTTGACTGTATTTTTAACTAAACCCACTGTATCGTTGAGGGCGACGGGTGGGTCATTTACTTTTATTATCGTTAAAATGACGGTTGATGTATCGCATAGATTGCCTGGGTCACAGACTTGGTACGTGGCAGCAGTAGTACCTACATAATTTGGGGCAGGCGTATAAAGGTAAATACCTGCGGTACTAAGTGTGAATGTCCCTTCGATAGACGACATAATACCTATTTGCCTAAAAAATAAAGAAGATATAGGATTATCAACGTCCGAAACAACATTTTTCAAATCACCCCCTTTTGGTGTGTCTTCAAATGTTTTTGTAATAACAATATTGCCGACTGGTGGGTCATTGACAGGTTTTACATTTATTCGCAAGGTAGCCGTAGCACATGCATTGGTTGGGTCACACACCTTATATGTAACAGTTACCAGACCGCTAAAATCCTTCACAGGAATGAAAGTAAACGAGCCATTGAAGTAGAAGAACAGCGTACCTTGTGAAGCTGGTACACTCCCTACTAAACTGTAAGATAAGACATCTCCATCTGGGTCGGAATCATTATCAGAGACATTGTTATTGAAAAACACTTCTTCATCCGTATCGAGGTTGTCATCTACGGCGATAGGTGCAGCATTCAGCAACTGTGTAGTTGGAACGACAGGAGTCTTAATTCTATCATTAAAACCAAAGCTACGTGTCGTATATAGCATCGAAAAAATAATAGCTATATATATAAGGTGTACCTTCGTATAGGTAGGAAGTTTTGTGTATCGGTTTGAAAAATGAAATATACCCATCAGCGGGTGTGCTAATGAGTATGCCAATGTTTTACCATTAGTCTTTTGAAGTGCCATCTGACTCATACTTATGATTTAAATAAAAGTAATTGATTTTCTCTGGAAAAAGAGCAAAGATGTTCTTTTGCTCCGTGTAGAAATTACTATTGTCGTAAGTAACTTGTCAAATGAATTTCAAAACCTATACCAAAAACAGTATTTTATATAGTGTGTTAATAACTTATGTATAATTTTTACATATTATTTATTTTTAAAAATAATAGTTCTACTTTGGCACTTTAATATTTTGAAAGAAAAATCTCAAAAAATCCAAGAAGGTTTTTGATTTTCATTATATAAAAAATTGGAAATTTTTTATATAATGAAAATCAAAAACAGCCCCTCGCTCTGCCAAGCATGAAAAACTAATCTTAGTTTTATTAGAGTGCCAAAGTAGAAATAGACTTATTTATAAATGAAAAATCGTCATATGGACTATCTCATTTTAGTTCTACTTGGGCATACAGAAAAACTGAGATTTGCATTTCACGCTTGGCAATTATCTTAGCGTAACATCAGGAACTAAGTAATGGGTAAGAATTAAACGGGTCAAAATATACTCCAAAATACTGAGGGGGTATCACGCATTGCGCAATACCCCCTCAGTATTCTACATGAAAAGCAGTGCGTATTTACGCATTTACGTACATTACCTCTTTCACCGCTTTGATTATTTTTGCTGGATTTGGCAAATACGCTTCTACTAAAGTAATAGCATATGGCATAGATGCATCTGCACCATTTACGCGCACGATGGGCGCGTCCAAATGGTCGAAAGCATATCTTTGTACTTCATAACTGACTTCGGCAGACACACCGTACATGGGCCACGCTTCATCTACAATTACCAAACGATTGGTCTTTTTTACGGAATTAACGATTGTTTCTGCATCTAATGGGCGTATAGAGCGTAAGTCAATCACCTCTGCGGAAATACCTTCTTTTTCCAATTCCTTAGCCGCATAACAAGCCTCTACTACCATCTTGTTGTAGGTAACGATTGTGACATCGGTTCCTTCCCTACGGATAGCGGCTTTCCCAATAGGTACAGTATATTCTACGCCTTCGGGTACGATACCAAAACTATCATACGGCAAAGGTCTATCGTTGTTAAATCTGTCTTTACCCAATGTGCCTTTTGGTGATGGATAATTATACATAATTTCAGATTCCATGAAGCAAACTGGGTCATTATCTCTTATTGCAGATTTCAATAATCCTTTTGCGTCATAGGGGTCAATGATAGAAACAACCTTCAATCCGGGGATATTACCCATCCAACTTTCAAAGGTTTGCGAGTGCTGTTGCGCCAACTGACCCGCAGAGCCAGAGGGTCCTCTGAACACGATAGGGCAGAGGTATTGACCCGCCGATTGCGACATCGTTTTTGCCGCATTATTTACGATTTGGTCAAATGCGAGTACCGCAAAATTCCAAGTCATAAACTCGATAATCGGACGCAAGCCGTTCATCGCTGCACCGACACCGATAGCCGTGAAGCCCAATTCTGCAATCGGTGTATCAATCACACGCCGCGCGCCAAACTCATCAAGCAAGCCTTCGCTCACTTTATACGCACCATTATATTCAGCCACTTCTTCGCCCATCAAAAAGACGTTTTCATCGCGGCGCATTTCCTCTTGCATCGCTTCACGCAAGGCTTGGCGTAAGGTTATTCTTCTTTCCATGTTTTTTAAAAATTACGAGGTTACAAAGTTACGAGGTTACAAAGTTGGAGTATGAACATTAATACGGCATAGGAAGGGCGATTGAAATCGCCCGCTATTAATAGAAATTAACGTTCATAACCCAACTTTGTAACCTTGCAACTTCGTAACTTTTTTTATTCTTCAATTTTAGGTTCTTCAATAGGTGTAATCATTGGGAGGTCAATCCATTTTTTTTCTTCTTTACTAATAGCCCCCATGCGAAAGAAGCCGCCCGTTTCTTCAGCAACACTTTTGGCATAGCTTGTTATGCTTTTATAGACGTGGAAGGCTACACGCGGGTCTAATTTTGCCAAAAGACCATTCAGATGGGCTAAATTATCCGACAATATTTGTTGACGTTCGCTAACAGTAGTAGGCAATGTTTTCAACATATCATTGAAGCGAATACTGAAATTGAAATGCACTTCTTCATAAAAATCATGCAAAACCTTATCTCCCGCATAAGTTCTGATATGCGCCAGTTTATTTGCCCATTGGCGTTCTTCTTTGTCAATAGAGCCGTCTGCCCCCGCAATGAGTATTGCAATTTGCGGAATAGCATCTTCTAATTGTTGTAGTTCCGTTTGATTTAAGGATTCTAAAAATTTCATATCAATAATAATATTGAGTTAGGGTACAGAGTAGTTATCAATTCGAGGGCGAAGATAGTGAGTATGGCGGTTTTGGAAAGGGATTTAGAGGATTATTATTATTTTTTTTTTAAGCGAATAAGGAATTAAGAAAGAATAACTTGTTATTTTCAAGGCTGTGGTTTCGGAAACGGAAAATTGAGAATGATTGACATGTTTTTGATTTTTTTGAAATTATCAATATCATGTCATTGGTGTTCAATGTATTTTGGTAAATTACGTAAAAACGTTTCGTGCGTAGGTTTAGGCGAACTGAAAATTATTTTTTTTCAAAAAAAAT